>NZ_JBFBIL010000044.1:0-71275 GCF_040685575.1 Kitasatospora sp. NPDC088351
ATGGCCAAGGCCGGCGGCTTCTTCTTCCTCGTCTTCGGCATCATCTCGGCCATCTCCGCGATCGCCACGATCAACCCCATCTGGGCCTACGGCCCGTACCGCCCCGACCACGTCTCCACCGACGCCCAGCCCGACTGGTACATGGGCTTCTCCGAAGGCCTCATCCGCGTCATGCCCGGCTGGGAGATCGGCCTCTGGGGCCACACCCTCAACCTGGGTGTCTTCGTCCCGCTGATGATCTTCCCGCTGGTGCTGGTCTCGATCGCGGTCTACCCGTTCATCGAGGGCTGGATCACCGGCGACAAGCGCGAGCACCACATCCTGGACCGCCCGCGCAACGCGCCCGTCCGCACCGCGCTCGGCGCCGCCTGGATCAGCCTCTACCTGGTCCTCCTGGTCGGTGGTGGCAACGACCTGTTCGCCACCCACCTGCACCTGTCGATCAACGACATCACGTACTTCGTCCGCGTGGGCTTCTTCGTGCTGCCGGTGGTGACCTTCATCATCACCAAGCGCTGGTGCCTCGGCCTCCAGCGCCGGGACAAGGAGAAGGTGCTGCACGGCCGCGAGACCGGCGTCATCAAGCGCCTGCCGCACGGCGAGTTCGTCGAGGTGCACGCGCAGCTGCCGCAGGCCGACCTGCACAAGCTCACCTCGCACGAGCAGCGTGAGCCGTTCGAGCTGCCGGCCGAGACGGACGAGAACGGCGTGGCCCGCAAGGCCGGCATTCTCACCCGCACCCGGGCGAAGCTCTCCCGCGGCTTCTACGGCGAGGGCAGCCAGATCCCCAAGCCCACCGCCGAGGAGCACCACGAGATCACCAGCGGCCACGGCCACCACTGATCCCGTACGCACCCCGCGTCACACCCGAGGGCCGCTGACCAGAGTTCTTCTGGTCGGCGGCCCTCGGGCTTTCCCGTCTCCGCCCATCGTCAGGAGTCCCCGTGCAGCTGTCCGTCGACCCCGCCGCCGCCACTCCCCCGTTCGAGCAGATCCGTGTCCAGATCGCCGAGCAGGCCCGGACCGGCGAGCTGCCGACCGGGCTGCGGCTGCCCACCGTCCGGGCCCTGGCCGAGGAGCTCGGGCTGGCCCCGGGGACGGTGGCCCGTGCCTACCGGGAGCTGGAGGCGGACGGCGTGGTGGAGACCCACGGCCGTCGCGGCACCCTGATCGCCGCCGCCGGTGACACCGCCCACCGGCTGGCCTCGACCGCCGCCGCCGAGTACGCCGAGCGGGCCCACCGGCTCGGGCTGCCGCGGGCGGACGCCCTGGCGGCCGTGGAGACCGCCCTGCGGCTGGCCTACCAGGGACCCGAGGACGTCTGAGGGACCCGCGGGACCTGGGCGGCCCGGAGGGGGTCCAGAGGGGTCTGCGGGGTCCTGAAGGGGCCTGGGCGGCCCCGCTACAGCTCCGGCCGGATCATCCCGGTGGCGGGGGCCTGGGCGGGCGGGAGGGTGGTGCTGACGGGCTGTCCGAGGGCGCTGCGCTTCACCCACTCGTCCCAGGAGACGTTCCAGTCCCCGAAGCCGTTGCCGAACGGCTCCATGCCGGTGCCGCGGCTGTTGACCACCGTGACGAGGTCGCCCACCCGGGTGTTCTGGTAGAACCACTTGGCGTTCTCGGTGCTCATGCCGGTACAGCCGTGGCTGACGTTCTCCAGGCCCTGCGAGCCCACGGACCAGGGCGCGGCGTGCACGTACTCCCCGCTCCAGGTCACCCGGGTGGCCCACTCCACGTTGAGGTCGTACGCCTCGGAGCTGCCGGCCGCTATCCCGATCGTCTCGCCGTTCATCCGTACCACGCGCTCCTGGCCCAGCACGACCTTGATGCCGTTGCGAGTGTCGAAGCCGGGCTTGCCGGTGGTCACCGGCACGGTCCGGACCCGCTCGCCGCCGCGCATCAGGGTGAGTTCGTGGGCCGCCGCGTCGATCACCGACTCCACCCGCTCCCCGATCCGCAGGGTCAGGGAGCTGCGGTCGCCGCCGTAGAGGCCGTCCGAGATCCGGCTGCCGGTGCCCTCGAAGGCCAGGCCGACGGCGGTGCCGACCGGCCAGTAGTTCTCCGGCCGGAAGTGCAGCTCCTTGTCGTTCACCCAGTACCAGCCACCGGTGACGGCGGGCTGGGAGGTGACGGTCAGGGCCCGCTCGACCTCCTGGCGGGCCTGCGGCTCCTTCACCGCCTCGGAGAGCTGGACGGTGAGCGGCTGGCCCACTCCGTAGACACCGCTGCCGGAGGAGTCCGGGCCGAGCTTGGCGGTGAGCAGGCGCTGCCCGGCCAGCGTGGTGAAGCCGGCGGTGGTCTCGCCGCGCCCGCCCTTGCCGTCGTCGGCGGCGATCCTGACGGTGTAGGCGGCGGCCGCCTTCAGCCGGCCGGTGGTCTGCCAGCTGCGCTGGTCCTCGGCCAGCCGGCCGGCCACCACCCGGCCGTCCGGGCCGACCACGGTGACGTCGGTCAGGCGGCTGCCGCGGACCGCGGTCACGGTGACGGGCTGGGCCGGGTCCACCGTGCGGTCGGCCGAGAGGCGCACCAGCGGCGCCGCGTCGACCTTGTGGAGCGGGCCGGCGGCGCCCCGGCCGCCGGACGTGCAGGCGGCCAGTGGGGTCAGTACTGCGAGCGCCAGCGAGATGCTGCCGATACCTGCGATTCCGCGCCTGCCGGCCATGACCGCCTCCGTAGGGGTCGCACGATTGAGTCAGATCGTAGGAAGGGTCGGGGCGGAAGCGACATCGGAGCGCCGTTCCATTGGGCCGGCGGAGTGAGGCCGTCACTCCGGGGACGCAACAGGGCCGGGCATCCCGTGCGGGATACCCGGCCCTGTGCGAGAGAGACCCGTTACTGGTTCTGGTTCTCGCCCCGGTAGAACTCGAAGACCCAGCCGTACAGGCCGATCAGGATCACCGGAATCGACCAGAACATCAGCCACCAGCCGAAGACCACACCGAGGAAGGCGAGCGCACCGCCGACCGCGAGCGAGAGCGGCTGCCAGCTGTGCGGGGCGAAGAAGCCCAGCTCGCCGGAGTCGTCCGCGACCTCGGCCTCGGGGTTGTCACCCGCGCCGCTGTCCACCCGGCGGGCGGTGAAGGCGAGGTAGTACCCGATGAAGGCGCTCAGTGCGAAGGAGAGGAACAGCGCGGTGGTACCGGCAGCCTCGACGCCGTGCTCGGAGGAGTTGCTGGTCCACAGGCCGTAGGTGATCGCCATCGCGAGCATGAAGACCGACAGGCCAAGGAAGATCTTTCCCTGTTCCTTCATCAGGCGTCGCCTTCCTTCTTGCCCTTGCCCAGCTGCGGGTTGTCGTACTTCACCGGGGTGACACCGGCGAAGTGCTTGGCCGGCTCACCGTGGTTCTCCAGGTAGTCCAGCGCGGCGATCTCCGGGTGGTGGAGGTCGAAGGCCGGGGATTCGGAGCGGATCCGGGGCAGGGTGACGAAGTTGTGCCGCGGCGGCGGGCAGGAGGTCGCCCACTCCAGCGAGCGGCCGTAGCCCCACGGGTCGTCGACCTCGATCTTCTCGCCGTACTTGGCGGTCTTCCAGACGTTGTACAGGAACGGCAGGATCGACAGGCCGAGCAGGAACGAGCCGATGGTCGAGACGGTGTTCAGGGTGGTGAAACCGTCGGCGGCCAGGTAGTCGGCGTAGCGGCGGGGCATGCCCTCGGCGCCGAGCCAGTGCTGCACCAGGAAGGTGGAGTGGAAGCCGAAGAACAGCGTCCAGAAGGTGATCTTGCCGAGGCGCTCGTCCAGCATCTTGCCGGTCATCTTCGGCCACCAGAAGTGGAAGCCGGCGAACATCGCGAAGACGACGGTGCCGAAGACCACGTAGTGGAAGTGGGCGACGACGAAGTACGAGTCCGAGACGTGGAAGTCGATCGGCGGGGAGGCGAGCAGAACGCCCGTCAGACCGCCGAAGAGGAAGGTGACCAGGAAGCCGACCGTCCAGAGCATCGGCGTCTCGAAGCTCAGCGAGCCCTTCCACATGGTGCCGACCCAGTTGAAGAACTTCACACCGGTCGGGACCGCGATCAGGAAGGTCATGAAGGAGAAGAACGGCAACAGCACTTGGCCGGTGACGTACATGTGGTGCGCCCACACCGTCACGGACAGACCGGCGATCGCGATGGTGGCCGCGATCAGGCCGGAGTAGCCGAACATCGGCTTGCGGCTGAAGACCGGGATGATCTCGGACACGATGCCGAAGAACGGCAGCGCGATGATGTACACCTCGGGGTGGCCGAAGAACCAGAAGAGGTGTTGCCAGAGCAGCGCCCCGCCGTTGGCCGGATCGAAGACGTGTGCCCCGAACTTTCGGTCCGCCTCCAGGGCGAACAGCGCGGCGGCCAGGACCGGGAAGGCCAGCAGGATCAGCACGGCGGTCAGCAGGACGTTCCAGACGAAGATCGACATCCGGAACATCGTCATGCCGGGCGCGCGCATGCAGATGATCGTGGTGATGAAGTTGACCGCACCGAGGATCGTGCCGAAGCCGGAGAAGGCCAGACCCATGATCCACATGTCGGCGCCGACGCCCGGCGAGCGGACCGCGTCCGACAGCGGGGAGTAGGCGAACCATCCGAAGTCGGCCGCACCCTGCGGGGTGACGAAGCCGGCCACCGCGATGGTCGAGCCGAACAGGTACAGCCAGTAGGCGAACATGTTCAGACGCGGGAACGCCACGTCCGGGGCGCCGATCTGGAGCGGCATGATCCAGTTCGCGAAGCCGGCGAAGAGCGGCGTCGCGAACATCAGCAGCATGATCGTGCCGTGCATCGTGAACGCCTGGTTGAACTGCTCGTTCGACAGGATCTGGGTCCCGGGACGAGCCAGCTCGGCGCGCATGACCAGGGCGAGGATGCCACCGATCAGGAAGAAGGCGAACGACGTGCCCAGGTAGAGGGTGCCGATCGTCTTGTGGTCAGTGGTCGTCAGCCACTTGATGATGGTCGAACCCGGCTTCCGGGTCCGCTGCGCCCCGACCGTGACGGCCCCGGCGCCCCCGCCGGCCGCGGCGGGCTCGTTGAGGATGGTCACTTCTCTTCACTTCCCATGGTCGTGATGCCGGAGGGCACCGCGCCGGTCTGACCCTTGGCCCGGAGGTCCGCCAGGTGCTTGTCGTACTCGGCGCGGTCGACGACCTTGACGTTGAACAGCATGCGCGAGTGGTCGACGCCGCAGAGCTCGGCGCACTTGCCCATGTACTCGCCCTTGACGGTCGGGGTGACCTCGAACTTGTTCACCACGCCCGGGACGACATCCATCTTCATCATGAAGCTGATGGGCCAGAAGTCGTGGATGACGTCCCGCGAGGTGAGGCGGAACTGCACCGTCTCGTCGACCGGCAGGTACAGGGTCGGCACCTCCTTGGGGGTGCCCACGTCGTACGCGGCGTCCTTGTTGGCCGGGTCGGGGGTCTCGGTGTTCTCGTAGTTGAACGCCCAGCTCCACTGGAAGCCCACCACGTTGACGGTGTGCTGCGGCTTCTCGGAGACGGCGATCAGCTTCGTCTCGTCGCGGGCGACGAAGTAGAAGAGAACCGACACGATGATGATGGGGACCGCGGTGTAGAGCGCCTCGATGGGCACGTTGTACCGGGTCTGCGGGGGGACCTGCACACCGGTGCGGCTGCGCCGGTGGAAGATCACGCTCCAGATGATCAGACCCCACATCAGTACGCCGACCACCAGCGCCGCGATCCAGGAACCCTGCCACATCTGGAGGACCATCGGTCCTTCCTTGGTGACGGGGCTCGGGAGGCCAAGCCTGGGGAGGTCGTTGGCCGAGCAGCCGGTGGCGGTCGCGATGACGAGGCCCAGTGCCAGCGCCTGAGGCAGCTTCCGCCGCATCGTGCGCCGCGGCGAGCGGTCGGAGCCGTTGGGACTCACGTAGCGCCTTCCCGAAGTCTCGCCCGCCTTCGCGTCGCCCCGCGGAGGTTTGTGAGCCTCCCCGGCGACCCGTCCACGGGCACGGTTTGAATGCTTATGCGGGCCAAACCCTACTCCAGCCTTATGCGCTGCTGACGGGCAGGTCCCGGTAACGCGCCGCCCGGCCACCCGATCAGGCCCCGCAAGGGCTGCGTCGCAGGTCATCGTAGGCATTAGGGGTCCGTACGCCCGATCGGGGGATGACCTCGGACAACGCGGGTGACGGTCCGTCGGAAGCGGACGAATCGGGCATTCGGGGTGATCGACTGACGGCCGTTAAGCGGCGGTGGGAGGCCGGAATGCGTTCGGGTGTGTCGTTAAATGTGACCGTGTACTTCGATGTGGCTTCCACCGCGCCGCTCCACCCCGTCGCGCGGCAGGCGTTGACCGCCGCTCTGGACGAGGGGTGGGCCGATCCGGCCCGGCTGTACCGGTCCGGGCGGCAGGCCCGGATGCTGCTGGACGCGGCCCGCGAGACGGTGGCCGGGGTGCTGGGCACCCGGGCCGACGAGATCGCGTTCACGACGAGCGGGACGCAGGCGGTGCACCTGGGCATGCTGGGCGCGCTGGCCGGGAACCGGCGGCGCGGCGGGCACCTGGTGCACTCGGCCGTGGAGCACTCCAGCGTGCTGCACACCGCCGAGCGATGGGCGCACCTCCAGCCTCCGGCCGGGGCGGCCGGCGGCCCGGTCTCGGTCGTCCCGGTGGACCGGTTCGGGCGGGTCTCGCCCGAGGGGTTCGCGGCGGCGCTGCGGCCGGACACCGCACTCGCCGTGCTGCAGTCCGCCAACCACGAGGTGGGGACGGTCCAGCCGGTGGCCGAGGCGGCCGAGGCCTGCGGGGACGTGCCGCTGCTGGTGGACGCCGCGCAGAGTGCCGGAAGGGTGGACGTCCCGGGCGGCTGGTCGCTGCTGACGGCCAGTGCGCACAAGTGGGGAGGCCCGGCCGGGGTCGGTGTGCTGGCCGTGCGCAAGGGCGTCCGGTACGTCTCGCCGCTGCCGGCCGACGAACGCGAGGGCGGCCGGGTGCCCGGCTACGTCAACGTGCCGGCGATCGTGGCCGCGGCGGCCTCGCTGCGGGCGGTACGGGCCGAGGCGGAGCGGGAGAACGCCCGGCTGCACACCCTGGTCGAGCGGATCCGGGCCCGGGTGCCGCAGCTGGTGCCGGAGGTCGAGGTGGTCGGCGACCCGGTGCGGCGGCTGCCGCACATCGTCACCTTCTCCTGCCTGTACGTGGACGGCGAGGTGCTGCTGACCGAGCTGGACCGGGCCGGCTTCGCCGTCTCCTCCGGTTCGTCCTGCACCTCCTCCACCCTGACGCCGAGCCATGTGCTGGCCGCGATGGGCGTCCTCACCGAGGGCAACGTCCGGGTCTCGCTGCCGTTCGGGGCGGCGGAGGCGGACGTCGAGCGCTTCCTGGCCGTCCTGCCCGGCCTGGTGGCCGGCGTCCGTGCCCCGCTCGGGCTGGACCTGCCGGCCCCGGCGGAGGCAGTGACGGCAGTGACGGCAGTGCAACCGGAGGCGAGTGGGCAGGTCACTCTTATCAACGCCCTGGGCAAGCGCTGTCCTCTGCCCGTGATCGAGCTGGCGAAGCGGATCGGCGAGGTGCCGGTGGGCGGGACGGTCGCGGTGCTGGCGGACGACGAGGCGGCGCGGCTGGACATCCCGGCCTGGTGCGAGATGCGCGGGCAGGAGTACGCGGGCGAGGCCCCGGCCGCCGACTACGGCGGCGACCGGGGCTCGGCCTACCTGGTCCGGCGCACTACTTGAGCAGGTGCGCCCGGATGTCGGCGGTCGCCTCCGGACCGTAGGCGCCTTCGAAGCGCTGCAGGAACGCGGTCGGGCGCAGCTCGTACTCCTGGGTGCCGACGGTCTCGATCACCAGGGTGGCGAGCATGCAGCCGAGCTGGGCGGAGCGCTCCAGCTCCAGGTCCCAGGAGAGGCCCGCCAGGAAGCCGGCCCGGAAGGCGTCGCCGACGCCGGTCGGGTCGGTCTTGCTCTCCTCGGGGGCGCAGCCGACCACGATGGGGGCCTCGCCCTTGCGGTCGATCCGGACACCCTTGCTGCCGAGGGTGGTGATGCGGGTGCCGACCCGGGTGAGGATCTCGTCGGCGTCCCAGCCGGTCTTGCTCTCGATCAGCGCGGCCTCGTACTCGTTGGTGAACAGGTACGCGGCGCCGTCGACGATCTCGCGGATGTCGTCGCCCTCCAGGCGGGCCAGCTGCTGGGAGGGGTCGGCGGCGAAGGCGTAGCCGCGGGTACGGCACTCCTGGGTGTGGCGGACCATGCCCTGCGGGTCGTCGGCACCGATCAGCACGAGGTCCAGACCGCCGACCCGGTCGGCGATCGGCTTCAGCTCGATGTTGCGGGCCTCCGCCATGGCTCCGGTGTAGAACGAGGCGATCTGGTTGTGGTCCTCGTCCGTGGTGCACATGAACCGGGCGGTGTGCCGGGTCTCGGAGATGTGGACGGAGGTGCAGTCCACGTTGTTGCGCTCCAGCCAGCTGCGGTACTCGGCGAAGTCCGCGCCGGCCGCGCCGACCAGGATCGGGCGCAGTCCGAGGACGCCCATACCGAAGGCGATGTTCGGCGCGACACCGCCGCGGCGGATGTCGAGGGTGTCGACCAGGAAGGACAGCGACACGGTGTGCAGCTGCTCGGCGACCAGCTGGTCGGCGAACCGGCCGGGGAACGTCATCAGATGGTCGGTAGCGATCGAACCGGCGACGGCGATACGCACGGAAGGTCTCCTCAGGATGGCGGCATGGCCACGGAAAGCGGGCGGCGAACCCACTCACGGTACCGGGCAGAGGGCGGGCGACAGCAAGACCGCCCGAATTGGCACCGGTCGGCTCGAACGGGTACTACCTCCCGGTAGCTCTGGTGGCGGCCCGGCGGTCCGGCCTAGGGTCGCGGCAGGGGCCGGACCGGCCCTTCCAGGTCCGTGGCGGTGCGGCCACGGCACGGTGGATCGGAGCGATGGCCGATGATGCCCAGTCACCACCCCCTGCGGGTCCCTCCCGTCCCGCGGGGCGACGCGGACGGCGAGACGCTCGACGCGCTGGTTGACTCCTCCCGGCAACTGCGGCGGTTCTGGCCACTGCTGGCCACCGGCCCGGAGCCCAGCGCCCCCGCCCACCCGGGCTTCCGCGTCCCGTCCGGGGCGCAGCGTGTGGTCGCCGGGATGGCCGACTACGGGATGTGAGCAGGCCTCGCGAGCGGCTCGGCGCGGGCACGGCGGGCGCGGGGGAACCGGAATCGTCCCGGGCACGTCGGATCCGCGCGGTGCGGCCGTGAAGGCGGCGCCGCTGAGCCCTCGGGAGGAAGTTCAGATGGATCTGGAGACGATGCCCCGGCGCCCCGGCGGTGCGCGTGCCGTCCGTCCGCGCGGACGGCGGATGGTGGCGCTGGCCGGTCTGGTGCTGGCGGCGGCGACCTCGGTGGCCGGGTGCGGCGGGGACAGCCGGGCCGCCTCGGACGCGGCCGCCGGATCGGCGCGGCCGTCGGCGAGCGCCCCGCCCACCGACGGGGCCGTGGCCCCGGCACCGGTGACGACCCCGCCGGCCGATCCCTCGGCGGACGCGCCCGAGCCCCGGCCGACCGGCCCCGCGCCGTCCTCCGTGCCGTCGGCACCGGCGCAGTCCCCGGCGCCCACTCCCCCGGGCAACGGCATCGCGGTCGGCGAGCCGGCGCCGAACGGTCCGGCGACGCACCCGGCGATCACCTACCGGGTGGACGGCGCCCGGCTGACGGTCTGGTTCTACGGCGGGATCTGCGAGAAGTACGCGCTCAAGGCGGACGAGTCCAGGCCCGGGCGGGTGGACGTGCGGGTGACGGTGGCGGCGCCGGTCCCCTCCGGGCAGGTCTGCGCCCAGGTGGCCAAGCGGCAGTCGGTGACCGCCGATCTGAAGCAGCCGCTGGCGGGCCGGGCGGTGACGGACCTCGCGACCGGCGAGGCGGTGCCGCTGGAGGCCGACCCGCACGTCGGCCCGGACCCGGCCGGGCCGGAGACCGGCGGCCGGTAGCGCGGGCCACGGACATGACGAAGGCGGCCCCGGGAGATTCCCGGGGCCGCCTTGGTGTTCACCGCCGAGCCGCTGCTCAGCTGAACGAGTCGCCACAGGCGCAGGACCCGGTGGCGTTCGGGTTGTCGATCGTGAAGCCCTGCTTCTCGATGGTGTCCACGAAGTCGACGGTGGCGCCGCCGAGGTACGGGGCGCTCATCCGGTCGGTGACGACCTTGACACCGTCGAAGTCCTTGAGCACGTCGCCGTCGAGCGAACGCTCGTCGAAGAACAGCTGGTAACGCAGGCCGGAGCAGCCACCGGGCTGGACGGCCACACGCAGTGCGAGGTCGTCGCGGCCCTCCTGCTCCAGCAGGCCCTTGACCTTGGCCGCGGCGGCATCGGTAAGGAGGATGCCACTCTCGACGGTGGTCTCGTCCTGGACGGTCATCTGCTTTCTCCCGGTCTTGACGACGGTCTGCCGCCAGTGCCAACCAGCAGCCGCCCGAATTCATTTCCGGGACGGCGGGTGGATTTCACAGGTCTCTGGCGGCGGAATTTCCGTGGGCCGGGTGTGCTACCCGCTCCCTACGTTCCCCATGCTCGCACAACCGGCGGGGCTCGGTCACCGCCCGAGGTGCCGATCCGGGCGAACGGGCCCCGCGCGCGAGGCCGGGCGGCCAGGATGGTGGGCATGATCCTGCGCCTGGTCCAGGACACCACCGCCGACGCGGAGGCCGTCCAGCACATCGCCCGCGCCTCGTTCGCCTCGCTCGCCGATGCCCCCGACGGCATGCCCGGCGCCCCGCCCTCACCGGTCTACCAGGCGGCCCGGACCAGACATCTGGTGCGCACCGACCCGCAGGGCTGCTGGCTGGCGGAGAGCGGCGGCGAACCGGTCGGCGCGGTGCTGTCGCTGCGGCGCGAGGGGCTGTGGATGCTCGCGCTGTTCGTGGTGCGGCCCGAGGCGCAGGGCAAGGGCGTCGGGCGGTTGCTGCTGGAGCGGGCCGCCGCGTACGGGCGGGGCTGTCTGCGCGGGATGCTCTGCGCTTCGCCGTCCCCCGCGGCCGCCCGCCGCTACCGGCTGGCCGGCTTCACGCTGCACCCGACGATGCGGCTGGCCGGCCGGGTGGACCGGTCCGGGCTGATCGACCCCGGGGACATCCCGGTGCACCGCGGCAACTCCACGCACCGGCATCTGCTGGACTCGGTGGACCGGCGGCTGCGCGGCGCCGCGCACGGACCGGACCACGAGCTGATGCTGGGCCACTTCGAGGAGCTGCTGGTCGCCGACGCGCTGGCCGGCAGCGGCTACTGCTACCGGGACGGCGCCGAGGTGAAGCTGCTGGCCGCGACCTCGAAGCGGATAGCCGTCCGGCTGCTGCGCGAGGCGCTGGCCCGGGTGCCGGACGGGGAGCAGGCCCGGGTGGAGTACCTGACCGCCGAGCAGGAGTGGGCGCTGGACGTCGGCCTGGAGCTGGGGCTCACGCCGCAGACCCGCGGCTATCTGGGCCTGCGCGGGATGCGCCCGCCGGCGCCGTACCTGCCGAACGGCGCCCTGTTGTAGCCGTCGTCCGCGGCCCGGACCCCCGACGCGTGAACCCCCGCCGGGCGGCCCGGCGGGGGTTCACGGAGCGGTCGGCCCGGAGGGGGCGGACCACAGCGGTCAGACCATGGTGTCCAGGATCTCCCGGACCATCTCCATCGTGGTGCCCGGGTGCAGGAAGGCGAAGCGGGCGACCGTCTCGCCGTCCCAGCCGGTGGGGGTGACGAAGCCGACCTGGTCCGCGAGCAGCTGCTGCGACCAGCGGTAGTAGTCGTCGTTGGTCCAGCCCTTGCGGCGGAAGCAGACGGCGGACAGCTGCGGGTCGATCAGCAGCTCCAGGTGTTCGCTGTCACGGATGACCTGGGCGGTGTCCCGGGCCAGCGTGAGGCCGGCCTCGATGGCGTCGGTGTACGCCTGGGTGCCGTGCACGGCGAGGGAGAACCAGAGCGGCAGGCCGCGGGCGCGCCGGGTCAGGTGGTAGGCGTAGTCGGTGGGGTTCCACTCGTCGCCCTCGGTGTGCAGCACGTCCAGGTAGGAGGCGTCCTGGGTGTGCACGGCGCGGGCGAGCTGCGGGTTGCGGTAGATCAGCGCGGCGCAGTCGAACGGGGCGAACAGCCACTTGTGCGGGTCCACCACGAACGAGTCGGCGTGCTCGATGCCGTTGTAGCGCTCGCGGACGGAGGGGGCGAAGAGGCCCGCGCCGCCGTAGGCGCCGTCCACGTGGAACCAGAGGCCGCGCTCGCGGGTGACCTCGGAGAGGCCCTGGAGGTCGTCGACGATGCCCTCGTTGGTGGTGCCGGCGGTGCCGACGACGGCGATCACCGTCTCCGGGTGGGGGTCGGCGGCCAGGGCGGCGCGCAGCGCCTCACCGGTGAAACGGCGGTCGACGGTGGGGACCTTGAACGCCTCGACACCGATGATGTTGAAGGTGTTCTTGACCGAGGAGTGCACCTGGTCGGCGACGGCGATCCGCAGCCGGGTCTCCGGCCCCACGCCCAGGCGGCGGCGGGCGGTGTCGCGGGCGACCACCAGGGCGGAGAGGTTGCCGGCCGAGCCGCCGGAGACGAAGGTGCCGCCGGCCGTGTCCGGCAGGCCGGCCCGGTCGGCGATCAGGCGCAGCACCTGGTTCTCGGCGGCGATGGCGCCGGCCGCCTCCAGCCAGGAGATGCCCTGGAGGGAGGCGCAGGAGACGACCATGTCGAAGAGGAGCGCGGCCTTGGTGGGGGCGCACGGGATGAACGAGAGGTAGCGCGGGCTGTCGGCGGAGATCACCGCGCGGGAGAGCTCGTGGTCGTAGAGCTTCAGCACGTCGGCCGGGCTGTTGCCGTCCGGGTTCAGCAGGCCGGCCAGCTGGGCGCGCAGGTGCTCGCCGTCGCCGGGGTGGTCGAGCGGGACGGGGTCGTACTGCAGCCGCTCCCGCATGTAGTCGAATACCAGGTCGACCAGCTCGTTGTCGGGCCGGTGCATGCGGTCGGGGGCTGCGGACACGGATGTCCCTCTCGGCTGTGGGGTGTCGGGGGAGGTCCGGTCGCGCGGGACGTTCCCACCGCGCCGCCGGACGTGATCAGCGTAGGCAGCCGGGGGCCTTCGCCGCGCGTCGGAACGCGGCTGGTCAGGCAGGTTTCGAGCGTCTTCGCCGACCCTCGCGCAGGTTTCCTGCGCGAGCGGCCGGGCGCCCTTCGCGGGCCGTTCTCCGGGCCGCTGCCCGGTCAGCCGATGAGCTGGGAGAGGACCACCGAGGATCGGCTGCGCTGGACGCCGGGCTCCTTGCGGATGCGCTCGATGACGGCCTCCAGGTGCCGCATGTCGGGGGCGCGCAGGTGTACCAGGGCGTCCGGGTCACCGGTGACCGTCCAGGCGGCGACCACCTCGGGGAACTGGCGCAGGCTGGCGAGGATCTCCTCGGGGGCGGTCCGCTCGCGGCAGTAGACCTCGACGAAGGCCTCGGTCTGCCAGCCGAGCACCGAGGGGTCGAGGACGACGGTGAAGCCGCGGACCACGCCGCGGGCCCGCAGCCGGTCGATCCGGCGGCGGACGGCGGTGGCGGAGAGGTTGACCTGCGCACCGATCTCGGCGTACGAGGCGCGGCCGTCGCTGCCCAGCCGGGCGAGCAGGAGGCGGTCGGTCTCGTCCAGGGCGGCCCCGACCGTCTCGTGCGCTGGGCTGCTGCTCATCGGTGCGGGGCTCCACTGGTCGTACGGGATCGGCGGGGCTGGGGCCGCCGAAACGGTTCGCCACCATTCTGGCGGATGACAGGAGTGAGTCCACCGCTGACAGATGACGGGCCGCGGTACGCCGCCGCTCAGCCCGTCAGGAGAACGATCTTGCCCCGGGTACGGCCCTCGGCGCTGAGCGCCTGGGCGGAGGCGGCCTGGGCGAGCGGGAAGGTCGAGGCGACCGTGACGGTCAGCCGCCCGTCGTCGGCCAGGGCGGCGAGTTCGGCCAGGCCGGCGGCGTCGGGGCGGACCCAGACGTAGCGGCCGCCGCGCGCGACGACGCCGTAGTCGGCGACCGAGGCGATCCTGGCCGGGTCGGCGACCAGGCCGGCCGAGACCTCGACGGCGCCGCCGCCGACCAGGTCGAGGGCCGCGTCCACCCCGCCGGGGGCGAGCGCCCGGACCCGGTCGGCCAGGCCCTCGCCGTGGGCGACCGGCCCGGCGCCGAGCCCGCGCAGATAGTCGTGGTTGCGACCGCCCGCCGTGCCGATCACCCGGGCGCCGAGCGCCCTGGCGATCTGGACGGCCAGGTGGCCGACGCCGCCGGCCGCTGCGTGCACCAGCACGGTGTCGCCCGCCGTGACCCGCAGCGCCTTCAGGCCCTGGAGGGCGGTGAGCCCGGCCAGCGGCAGGCCGCCGCTCTGCGCCCAGTCGAGCGCGGCGGGCCTGCGGGCCAGGGTGCGGACCGGGGCGGCGACCAGCTCGGCGTAGGTGCCGTGCTCGACGGCGTCCTTGCGGATGTAGCCGTAGACCTCGTCGCCGGGGGCGAACTCGGTGACCCCGCCGCCGACCGCGCGGACCACCCCGGCCGCGTCCCAGCCCATCACCAGCGGGAAGTGGACGTCCAGCAGCCCGTCCAGGTGCCCTTCGCGGATCTTCCAGTCCACCGGGTTCACACCGGCCGCCCTGACCTGCACCAGCACCGAGTCGGGCCCGACCTTGGGGTCGGGCAGATCGGTGTACTCGACCACCTCGGGGCCGCCGTAGCGGCTGATCGCGATTGCCTTCATGGCGACAGCCAACGCGATCGGGCCCGGATATCGATTCGGCCACGCCGGGAAGCGTCCGAACCGGCGAGCGGTTCTCGTCACATCGACAGGACGGCCATCGTCAGTCTGACGCTAACCGGTTATCATAGATAACGTCAGATAGACGAGAAGGCTGCACCGACCGATCGGCCGCACAGAAGGGCACCCGCCCGTGACCACCACCACCGAGACCTACGGCGTCGACCCCACTCCGACGCCGCTCGCTCTGCTGCTGCTCGGCCGTGAGGCCGATCCGAACAGCGAGCGCGGCGTCGAGTGCCCCGGCGACCTTCCCGCCGCCTCCGACCCGGACCTCGTCGAGCGCGCCCGCGTGGCCAAGGCCGCACTCGGTGACCGCGTTTTCATCCTCGGCCACCACTACCAGCGCGACGAGGTGATCGAGTTCGCCGATGTCACCGGCGACTCCTTCAAGCTCGCCCGCGACGCGGCCGCCCGCCCGGAGGCCGAGTACATCGTCTTCTGCGGCGTGCACTTCATGGCCGAGTCCGCGGACATCCTCACCGGCGACGCCCAGCAGGTCGTACTGCCCGACCTCGCGGCCGGCTGCTCGATGGCCGACATGGCCACCGCCGAGCAGGTCGCCGAGTGCTGGGACGTGCTCACCGACGCCGGCATAGCCGACGTGACCGTCCCGGTCTCGTACATGAACTCCTCCGCCGACATCAAGGCCTTCACCGGCCGGCACGGCGGCACCATCTGCACCTCGTCCAACGCCCAGCGGGCTCTGGAGTGGGCCTTCGAGCAGGGCGAGAAGGTGCTCTTCCTGCCCGACCAGCACCTCGGCCGCAACACCGCGGTGCGCGAGATGGGCTACTCGCTGGACGACTGCGTCCTCTACAACCCGCACAAGCCGAACGGCGGACTGACCACCGAGCAGCTGCGGAACGCCAAGATGATCCTCTGGCGCGGCCACTGCTCGGTGCACGGCCGGTTCTCGCTGGACTCGGTGAACGACGTCCGCGAGCGCATCCCGGGCGTCACCGTGCTGGTGCACCCGGAGTGCAGGCACGAGGTCGTCTCGGCCGCCGACATGGTGGGCTCGACCGAGTACATCATCAAGGCGCTGGACGCCGCCGAGCCGGGCTCCAAGTGGGCCATCGGCACCGAGCTGAACCTGGTCCGCCGGCTCGCCAAGGCGCACCCGGACAAGGAGGTCGTCTTCCTGGACCGGGCGGTCTGCTTCTGCTCCACCATGAACCGGATCGACCTGCCCCACCTGGTCTGGGCGCTGGAGTCCCTGGTCGAGGGCCGGGTGCCGAACGTGATCACCGTCGACCCGGAGACCGAGAAGTACGCCAAGGCGGCGCTGGACCGGATGCTGGCCCTGCCGTAGCCCCGGTACGGGCGAACGCGCGCCAAAGGGCGGGCCCCCTCCGTGACGGAGGGGGCCCGCCCTGTGTCTGGCGTCCGGCGCGAGACGGCAGCTACTCGGGGATGCCGGGGATCAGGCCGTCACCCTCGGCCCGCAGCAGCTGCCGGACCTCGTCGATCGTCGCGTCGGCATTCGGAAGGATCAGGTCGGACGGATCCAGCGAGTCCAGCGGCACCGGGGTGCCGAACTCCTTCACCGCGCCGAGCAGTTCTGCGAGCGCCCGCCGGAAGTGTTCCTCGTCCCCCGACTCCAGTGCGGCGAGAAGCTCCTCGTCGAGCTCGTTGAGCCGGTTCAGATGGTCGTCGCCGACCCTGAACTGCCCCTCACCCATGACCCTCATGATCATGCCGTGCGTCTCCCTGGTTCGTGGGGTGAAGCTCAGATCACTTGTTGTAGTTGATGCGCGGGGTGTCCTGCGGGTGCGCGTCCTGCGGCTTGCCCTGCTCGATGGCCTGCGGACCGGCGGACGGCGAGCCGCCCGTCAGCTCGGCCTTCATCCGGGCCAGCTCCAGCTCGACGTCCGAGCCGCCGGCCACCCGCTCCAGCTCCGCCTCGATGTCGTCCTTGCGGCCGAGCCCGCTGGCGTCGTCGAGCGCGCCGGAGGCCAGCAGCTCGTCGATGGCGCCCGCACGGGCCTGCATCTGGGCCGTCTTGTCCTCGGCCCGCTGGATCGCCAGGCCGACGTCGCCCATCTCCTCCGAGATCCCCGAGAAGGACTCGGCGATCCTGGTCTGCGCCTGGGCGGCGGTGTAGGTGGCCTTGATGGTCTCCTTCTTGGTACGGAAGGCGTCCACCTTGGCCTGCAGCCGCTGGGAGGCGAGCGTGAGCTTCTCCTCCTCGGCCTGGAGCTGCTGGTACTGCGTCTCCAGGTCGGTGATCTGGGACTGCATGTTGGCCTTGCGGGTCAGCGCCTCGCGCGCGAGGTCCTCGCGGCCGAGCGACAGCGCCTTGCGACCCTGGTCCTCGTACTTCGCGGACTGCTGCTGAAGCTGGGTCAGCTGGAGTTCCAGGCGCTTGCGCGAGGTGGCTACGTCCGCGACGCCGCGACGTACCTTCTGCAGCAGCTCGAGCTGCTTCTGGTACGAATAGTCGAGCGTCTCACGCGGATCCTCCGCCCGGTCCAAGGCCTTGTTCGCCTTGGAGCGGAAGATCAGCCCCATACGCTTCATGATTCCGTCGCTCATGGGCCTCGGGTGCCCCCTTCTCCGGCCTGCGGTCTCTATCTCGTTACCAGACACGACGAGTGTATGTGCAGCGAGCCCTTCGCCGCAGTGCACCTGCCTGCAACAAGAGTGCTACAGCAATCCGCGCCACTGCCTCATCCCCGGGGTGGATCCGCCCCTCATTCCACCAACCGTCCATCGGAGTGATCCCCTACGGGAAGGCACCCTGAACCTCGCGTCGGACACGGGCGCCGGGGATCGATATGCGTTTGGGTCCAAGGGCACCGGAAGAAGCGCGCCCGCACCCCGTACGCTGGGGGTGTGTTCCGACGCCGTTCAGATGATGCCGCCGCCTCCGCCGCCGTGCTGGAGAAGCAGGACGAGACCACCCAGCCCCGCGACCCGCAGGCGAAGAAGGGCAGGCCCACGCCCAAGCGCAGTGAGGCCGAGGCTCACCGGCGTACCCGCGTGAGCGTGCCCAAGGACCGCAAGGAGGCCGCCCGCCAGTCGCGCGAGCGGATGCGGGCCGAGCGAGAGAAGCAGCGCACCGCGCTGCTGGAGGGTGACGAGCGCCACCTGCCGGCCCGTGACAAGGGCCCGGTGCGCAAGTTCGCCCGCGACTACGTGGACGCCCGCTGGTCGCTCGCCGAGTTCTTCCTGCCCGCGGCCGTGGTCATCCTGGTCCTCAGCATCGTGAAGGTGCCGGCCCTCCAACTGCTCTCCACCCTGCTCTTCCTGCTGTTCTTCGTCCTGGTGATCCTGGACTTCGTCCGCCTCGGCTTCGGTCTGCGCAAGCAGCTCGCCGAGCGTTTCGCCGGGCAGAACACCCGCGGCGCGGTCGCGTACGGCCTGATGCGCATCCTGCAGATGCGCAGGCTGCGGCTGCCCAAGCCGCAGGTGCGGCGCGGGGAGAAGCCCTGACCGCCGAGCCGGTGGACTCCGGCTGGGCCCCCCCGACCTGGGAGGGGCCCGGCCTGTACGCACTGCCGGGCCAGGGCGGCGGCGGCCACGACCGTCTCGGCGCCCACGACCGGCAGGCGCACGAGCGGCTGCCCTCGCGCAGCGGCTCCTTCGCCGGCGGCACCGGCCCCTGGCTGGAGCGACTCGGCGGCCTGCGCAACCTCGTCCGGCAGGAGCTGGTCGCCCGGCAGCTCACCGAGCAGCTGGCCGGCCGGACGACGCAGCGTGTTCTCGACATCGGCTGCGGCCAGGGCACCCAGGCACTGCGCCTGGCCCGGGCCGGCCACTTCGTCACCGGTATCGACTCCGACCCGGTCGCGCTCGGTGTCGCCCAGGGGGCGCTGGCCGAGGAGCCGCCCGAGGTGCGCGGCCGGATGCAGCTGCTCAGCGGTGACGGCCACCAGTGCGGACGCTGGTTCGGGCCGCGCAGTTTCGACGTGGTGCTCTGCCACGGCGTACTGATGTACCTGCCGGACCCCGATCCGATGATCGCCTCACTGGCCCGGCTGCTGGCGCCGGGCGGACTGCTCTCGCTGCTGGTCCGCAACCGCGACGCGCTGGCCCTGCGGCCCGCCGCCGCCGGGGACTGGCGGGCCGCCCTGCACGCCTTCGAGAGCGACCGCTACTACAACCGGCTCGGCCTGGCCGCCCGCGCCGACCGGCTCTCCGACCTCTCCGTCACCCTCTCCGAGGTGTCCGTCCCGCTGAAGCACTGGTACGGCGTGCGGGTCTTCACCGACAACGCGCCCGACGACGCGACGGCACCGGTGGACGGGCGGCAGCTGGCCCAGCTGCTGGAGGCCGAGGAGCGGGCCGGCCGCACCGACCCGTACCGGCAGGTCGCCGCGCTGCTGCACGTCCTCGGGGCGAAGTGAGCCGTTACGCCTCGTGCAGGCTCATCGCGTAGACCACCCGGTCGTCGTCGAGCAGCACGGCGGTGTCGACGCCGTCCTCGACCAGTTGCTTCCAGCTCTCCCCGATCCAGGTCTCGGCGTCGCCCTGGCCGGCGAACTCCTCCTGGCCCTCGCCCGGGGCCACCACGGTGCCGTCCGCCTTCTCGTACCGCCACGTCCAGACCATGACCGGTTCTCCTCACCCGACGACGCTACCGACGCTTGTAACGCTGTGTGCTGTGTGCTGTGTGCTGTGTGCTGCGCACCTTAGCCTGCCCGGTCCGATCTTCCCTATGCCTCGGCGCGGTGCCGGCCGGGCGGCTCGGCGGCCGGCCGGACGGCGCGGTCGGGCAGGATGGGGCGCATGGCAGCCCACCCCGCACTCCCCCGCACCCTGATCCTCGGCGGCGCCCGCTCCGGCAAGTCCACCCGGGCCGAGCAGCTGCTCGCCGGCGACCCGGATGTCCTGTACGTGGCCACCGGCGGCACCCGGGACGGCGACGCCGAGTGGGCACAGCGGGTCGCCCTGCACCGCGAGCGGCGGCCGGGGAGCTGGCGCACGGCCGAGACCTGTGAGCTGGAGGCGGTCCTGGCGGACCGCGCCGACCCGGCACCGGTCCTGATCGACTGTCTGGCGCTCTGGCTGACCGCGGTGATGGACGAGTGCGGCGCCTGGGACGACGAGGTGTGGGCGGCCGGCGGCGAGGCCGCGGTCGGGCGGCGCTGCGAGGCGCTGGCGCGGGCCTGGGCGGCCACCGGTCGCCGGGTCGTGGCGGTCAGCAACGAGGTCGGCATGGGCGTCGTCCCGGCGACCGCCTCGGGCCGCCGCTTCCGCGACACCCTGGGCCGGCTGAACATGGCGGTGGCGGACGCCTCGGAGCGTGTGCTGCTGGTCGTGGCCGGGCAGGTTCTGACGGTCAAGCCCGCCGCAGACCGATGACCGGCTGCGTGTAGCCTTCCGACCGATGGACACGACCGTGGATCTCGATACGTTCTCCTCGCTCGTCGAGCGCCCCGACGAGAGCGCCCGGCGGGCCGCCGAGGAGCGCTGGCAGGCGCTGGACCGGCCGCGCGGCGGGCTCGGCAGGCTGGAGGAACTGGGCAGCTGGCTGTCGTCCGTGCAGGGGCGCTCCCCGGTGCGGCCGCTGTCGGCGCCCAAGGTGGTGCTGTTCGCGGCCGACCACGGAGTGGCGGCCCTCGGGGTGTCCCGGCTGCCCGCCAAGGGCGGCACGGCCGCCCGGGTGCAGGCGGTGCTGGACGGCACCGCCCCCGTCGCCCTGCTCGCCCGGCGCTTCGGCGCCGAGGTGCGGGTGGTGGACGTGGCGGTGGACGCGGACCCGTCGGACTTCCCCGACGAGGTGGTCGCCCACCGGGTGCGGCGCGGCTCGGGCCGGATCGACGTCGAGGACGCGATGACGCCCGAGGAGACCGTCAGGGCGTTCCGGGCCGGCATGGCCGTCGCCGACGAGGAGGCCGACGCCGGCACCGACCTGGTGGTGCTGGGCGACCTCGGGGTCGGCGCGACCACGGTGGCGGCGGTGCTGGTCGGCGCGCTCTGCGGGACGGACGCCGCCGCGGTGACCGGGCGCGGCTCGGGCATCGACGACCGGGTGTGGATGGTCAAGTGCGCGACCGTCCGGGACTCGCTGCGGCGGGCCCGGCCGGTGCTCGGCGACCAGCTGGCGCTGCTCGGTGCCACCGGCGGCGCCGACTTCGCGGCGATCACCGGCTTCCTGCTCCAGGCCGCCGCGCGCAAGCTGCCGGTGGTGCTGGACGGCGTGGTCTCCTCGGCCTGCGCGCTGGTCGCGCAGCGGATCGCCTTCCGGGCGCCGGAGTGGTGGCGGGCCGGGCAGTCCAGCGGCGAGCCGGCCCAGGCCAAGGCGTACGACCGGCTCACCCTGACCCCCTTGCAGGAGCAGGGGATCATCATGGGCGAGGGCGTCGGCGCGCTGATGGCGCTGCCGCTGTTGCAGGCCGCGGCGGACACCCTGGCCGAGCAGACGCCCGTGCCGTTCGTCCCTGCGGCGCCGAAGGAACTGCCGAAGCTGCCCTCGGCGACCGAGCTGCTCGGCCGGCTCTGACCTCCGCCGCCACCCTGACGACGGTGCGGGGCAAGGCCGTTGACGGGGTGGTGGAAGACCGGGGCACGCCCCGGCGAACGAACGGCCCCGGCGAGCGGGCGTAAGGAGCGGTGGGCGATGCCGGACAAGATGCCGGACAAGTCGCCGACGGCACCGGCCGGCTGGGGCGAGGGGCTGCGGTTCGCCTTCGGCACGCTGTCGGTGCTGCGGGTCCGGGTCGAGCGCTGGGACCGCCCGGCGGCGGCCCGGGCGATGGCGGCGGCCCCGGTGGTCGGGCTGGTGCTGGGGGCCTTGGCGGCGGCCGTGGGGGCGCCGGCCGCCTGGCGGGCCGGCGGGCCGCTCGGCGCGGTGGTCGCGGTGGGCGTACTGGCCGCGCTGACCAGGGGGTTGCACCTGGACGGCCTCGCCGACGTCGCCGACGGCCTGGGCAGCGGCAAACCCGCCGAGGACGCACTGCGCATCATGAAGCAGTCCGACATCGGGCCGTTCGGCGTACTGACACTCGTCCTGGTCCTGCTGGCCCAGATCGCCGCGCTGGCCGGACAGTTCGACGCCGGTGCGGCGCGCGGCGCGCTCGCGGTGCTCGCCTCGGCGACGGCCGCGCGATGCGCGCTCGCCTGGGGGTGCGCGCGGTCGGTGCCGGCCGCCCGGCCGGGCGGGCTCGGCGCGATGGTGGCGAGCACGGTGCCGCCCGCCACCGCCCTGCTGTCCTCGGCCGCCGCGGCGCTGCTGCTGGCCGCTCTCGGCGCACTTGACGGATGGTCAGTTCTCCGGCTGCCGACTGCCGTTGCGGTCGGCCTGGGCTGCGCCTGGCTGCTGCTGCGGCGCTGCGTCCGGCGGTTCGGCGGGGTCACCGGGGACGTCCTCGGGGCGATGGCGGAGACCGCCGCGACCGGCTGCCTGCTGACCCTGGCGCTGCTCGGCTGAGGCCGACGGCCGCACACCCTACCGAAAGGCGGGATACCGGGCGACGCGTGATCCCAGCATGCGGACTACCATGCGGGGAGCACCGCAGCCCTGCACCGTCGCAGGTCCTGCCCGCCCGGCGCGCGTTGAGGAGCCGGGGCCTCTGATGTGTGCGGCCGCCGCGACCGGCGGGCGCCCGCGCCAGGGGCCCCGGACCCGGCGCACGGCGGGCGGAACGACCCGCGCGGCGGCTCCGGGCTGTGCCGGTGCGTCAGCCGCGCCGTGACCGGCCGTGGACCGCGAAAGAACAGGACGCATTACGTGACTGCATTGTCTGTGAGCACCTCCTCCGCCGCCTCGCTGCGCGCGGACGCCCTGGTGATCGGTGTGGCGAAGGGCCCGAAGGGCATTGTGCTGGCCCCCGGCTCCGAGGCCGTGGCCGAGGCGTTCGAGGGCAAGCTGGCCGAGGTCCTCACCACCCTGGGCGCGACCGGCGCCGAGGGCGAGGCCGTCAAGGTGCCCTCCCCCGCCGGCCTGAAGGCCGCGCTCGTGCTCGCGGTCGGCCTCGGCGAGGCCGCCGACGGCGGCTACCCGGCCGAGGCGCTGCGCTGCGCCGCCGGTGTCGCCGCCCGCACCCTGGCCGGCGCCAAGAAGGCCGCGCTGGCACTGCCGGCCGAGTCCGCCGACGAGGTCGAGGCGGTCGCGCTGGGCGGCCTGCTCGGCGCGTACACGTTCGGCACCTACAAGAACAGCGGCGCCAAGGAGCCCGTCGGCGAGCTGGTCCTGCTCGTCGCCCGCAAGGGCAGCAAGGACGCCAAGGCCGCGGTCGAGCGCGCCCTGGCCGTCGGCGAGGAGATGAACCGCGCCCGCGACCTGGTCAACACCGCCCCGAACGACCTGAACCCGAAGGGCTTCGCCGCGATCGCCCAGGCCGCCGGCAAGGAGCACGGCCTCAAGGTCGAGGTGCTGGACGAGAAGGCGCTTCTCAAGGGCGGCTTCGGCGGCCTGCTGGGCGTCGGCAACGGCTCGGCCAACCCGCCCCGGCTGGTGAAGGTGGCGTACACCCACCCGAAGGCCAGGGCGAGCCTGGCGTTCGTCGGCAAGGGCATCACCTACGACTCGGGCGGCATCTCGCTGAAGCCGGCCGGCCACAACGAGACCATGAAGTGCGACATGGCGGGCGCCGCCGCGGTGTTCGCCGCCGTGGTCGCCGCCAAGCGCCTGGGCCTGGCCGTCAACGTCACCGGCTGGCTGGCGCTGGCGGAGAACATGCCGTCCGGCTCGGCCACCCGCCCGGGCGACGTGCTGAAGATGTACGGCGGCAAGACCGTCGAGGTGCTGAACACCGACGCCGAGGGCCGTCTGGTGCTGGCCGACGCGATCGTGCGGGCCGGCGAGGAGAACCCGGACGTCATCGTCGACGTGGCGACGCTGACCGGCGCGATGATGGTGGCTCTGGGCAACCGCACCTTCGGTGTGATGGCCAACAACGACGAGCTGCGCGAGACGCTGCACACCGTCGCGGGCGAGGCCGGCGAGCCGTCCTGGCCGATGCCGCTGCCGGCCGAGCTGCGCAAGGGCATGACCGAGTCGACCATCGCCGACCTGGCCAACATGGGCGACCGGATGGGCGGCGGCCTGGTGGCCGGCCTGTTCCTGCAGGAGTTCGTGGCCGAGGGCATCGACTGGGCCCACCTGGACATCGCCGGCCCGGCCTTCCACGAGGGCGCGCCGTTCGGCTACACCCCCAAGGGCGGCACCGCGACCGCGGTGCGCACCCTGGTCCGCTTCGCCGAGCAGACCGCGGCGGGCGCCAAGGCCTGATCCGAGGCCTGAGCGGACGGGGCCCGGCGCGGTTGCGCCGGGCCCCGTCGGCTTCCCACCCGCGGTTACCTGCGGGTAGGGAACGAACCCGCGGTGTGCACTCTTGTTCGCTACTGGCGAAACTTTGTTCCACAGTGCGGAACCCGCCACGCCCCGGCCCGCCGGGGGCGTCGGCACCACCGCCGTCAATACCGCCGTGAGCTGCGGTGATGTCCTTCCGTCGGGGGTATTCCCACCCCGGTGACCGCCCTGACGGACACCCCTGGAGCGGACCCGGACATCAGCCGCCGTGAACAAGTGCGAAGATGTATTTCCGGCACGACTGGGCGCCCCACAAGGGCTTCCCGACCCACCGGACCGTGACCGGCCCGGCGATCCACACCCCATTGCATGGAGGACGTGACGTGGCGAACGACGCCAGCACCGTTTTCGACGTAGTCATTCTCGGAGGCGGAAGCGGCGGTTACGCCGCGGCGCTCCGCGCCGCTCAGCTGGGCCAGAGTGTCGCCCTGGTCGAGAAGGGCGAGCTGGGCGGCACCTGCCTGCACCGAGGCTGCATCCCGACCAAGGCGCTGCTGCACGCCGCCGAGATCGCGGACGAGACGAAGGAGGCCGCCGAGTTCGGCGTGCTGGCCACCTTCCAGGGCATCGACATCAACGGCGTCCACAAGTACAAGGACGACGTCATCGCCGGCCTGTACAAGGGCCTGCAGGGCCTGGTGGCCTCCCGCAAGGTCACCTTCATCCAGGGCGAGGGCAAGCTCTCCTCGCAGACCTCGGTGGACGTCAACGGCCAGCGCATCGAGGGCCGCCACATCGTCCTGGCCACCGGCTCCGTGCCGAAGTCGCTCCCGGGCCTGACCATCGACGGCGACCGCGTGATCTCCTCCGACCACGCCCTCAAGCTCGACCGCATCCCGAAGTCGGCCGTCATCCTCGGCGGCGGCGTGATCGGCGTCGAGTTCGCCTCGGTCTGGAAGTCCTTCGGCGTCGACGTCACCATCGTCGAGGCGCTGCCGCACCTGGTCCCGCTGGAGGACGAGAACTCCTCCAAGCTGCTGGAGCGCGCCTTCCGCAAGCGCGGCATCAAGTTCGAGCTGAAGGCCCGCTTCTCCGGCGTCGAGTACACCGAGACCGGTGTGCGCGTCTCCACCGAGAACGGCAAGCAGATCGACGCCGACCTGCTGCTCGTCGCCATCGGCCGCGGCCCGGTCTCGGCTGGTCTCGGCTACGAGGAGAACGGCGTCGCGATGGACCGCGGCTACGTCCTCGTCGACGAGTACATGCGCACCAACGTGCCCACCATCTCGGCCGTCGGCGACCTCGCCCCGACCCTGCAGCTGGCCCACGTCGGCTTCGCCGAGGGCATCCTGGTCGCCGAGCGCCTGGCCGGCCTGAAGGCCGTGCCGATCGACTACGACGGCGTCCCGCGCGTGACCTACTCCAACCCCGAGGTCGCCTCCGTCGGCATCTCCGAGGCCAAGGCCGTGGAGCTGTACGGCAAGGAGAAGGTCGTCACCCTCAAGTACAACCTGGCCGGCAACGGCAAGAGCAAGATCCTGAAGACCGCCGGCGAGATCAAGCTCGTCCAGGTCAAGGACGGCGCCGTGGTCGGCGTCCACATGGTCGGCGCCCGCATGGGCGAGCAGGTCGGCGAGGCCCAGCTGATCTACAACTGGGAGGCACTGCCGGCCGAGGTCGCGCAGCTCATCCACGCCCACCCGACCCAGTCCGAGGCCCTGGGCGAGGCGCACCTGGCGCTGGCCGGCAAGCCGCTGCACGCGCACGACTGATCGCGCTCCCCAATCCCCCATTCCAGTACGCAAGACTTGATAGGAGTCGCTGAAACCATGGCGGTCTCAGTAACACTGCCCGCGCTGGGCGAGAGCGTTTCCGAGGGAACCGTCACCCGTTGGCTGAAGGCCGAGGGTGAGCGCGTGGAGGTCGACGAGCCGCTGCTCGAGGTCTCCACCGACAAGGTCGACACCGAGATCCCGGCCCCGGCTTCGGGCATCCTGGCCTCGATCAAGGTCGGCGAGGACGAGACCGTCGAGGTCGGCGCCGAGCTGGCGATCATCGACGACGGCACCGGCGCCCCGGTCGCGGCCCCCGCGCCGGCCGCCGAGGCCGCGCCCGCCGCCGCTCCGGCTCCGGTCGCCGCCCCGGCCCCCGTCGCCCCGGTTGCCGCTCCGGCCGCGCCGGTCGCCGAGGCCCCGGCCGCGGCCGCCCCGGCCGCCGACGCCACCCCGGTCCTGCTGCCCGCGCTGGGCGAGTCGGTCACCGAGGGCACCGTCACCCGTTGGCTGAAGGCCGAGGGTGAGACGGTCGAGATCGACGAGCCGCTGCTCGAGGTCTCCACCGACAAGGTCGACACCGAGATCCCGTCGCCGGTCGCCGGCGTCGTCGTGAAGATCCTGGTCGGCGAGGACGAGACCGCCGAGGTCGGCGCCCAGCTCGCGCTGATCGGTGCCGCCGGTGCCGCCGCTCCGGCTCCGGCCCCGGTTGCCGCTCCGGCCCCGGTTGCCGCTCCGGCGCCGGTCGCCGCCCCCGCGCCGGTTGCCCCGGCCGCCCCGGTGGCCGCTGCTCCGGCTCCGGTCGCCGCCCCGGCTCCGGTTGCCCCGGCCGCTCCGGCCCCGGTCGCCCCGGCTGCCCCGGCCCCCGTCGCCGCTCCGGCTCCGGTTGCCGCTCCGGCCGCCCCGGTGGCCGACGCCGGTGATGCCTACGTCACCCCGCTGGTGCGCAAGCTCGCCGCCGAGCAGGGCGTCGCCCTGACCGCCGTCACCGGCACCGGTGTCGGCGGCCGTATCCGCAAGCAGGACGTCATCGCCGCCGCCGAGGCCGCGAAGGCCGTACCGGCCCCCGTCGCCGCCGCTCCGGCCGCCGCGCCGAAGGCCGCCGCCGCGCCGTCCCCGCTGCGGGGCCAGACCGTCAAGATGACCCGCATGCGCAAGGTCATCGGCGACAACATGATGAAGGCCCTGCACGAGCAGGCCCAGCTGACCAGCGTGGTCGAGGTGGACCTCACCAAGATCATGTCGCTGCGCGGCAAGGCCAAGGACGCCTTCCTCGCCCGTGAGGGCGTGAAGCTGTCCCCGATGCCGTTCTTCGTCAAGGCCGCCGCCCAGGCGCTGAAGAGCCACCCGGTCATCAACGCCCGGATCAACGACGCCGAGGGCACCATCACCTACTTCGACTCCGAGAACATCGGTATCGCGGTGGACTCCGAGAAGGGTCTGATGACCCCGGTCATCAAGGGTGCGGGCGACCTCAACATCGCCGGCATCTCCAAGAAGACCGCGGAGCTGGCCGGCAAGGTGCGCGACAGCAAGATCACCCCGGACGAGCTGTCCGGCGCCACCTTCACCATCAGCAACACCGGCTCGCGCGGTGCGCTGTTCGACACCGTCATCGTCCCGCCGAACCAGGCCGCCATCCTGGGCATCGGCGCGACCGTCAAGCGCCCGGTCGTCATCGAGGCCGACGGCGGCACCGCCATCGGCATCCGCGACATGACCTACCTGTCGCTCTCCTACGACCACCGCCTGGTGGACGGCGCCGACGCCGCCCGCTACCTGGTGGCCGTCAAGGAGATCCTGGAGGCCGGCGAGTTCGAGGTCGAGCTCGGCCTGTAAGGCACCAGCGAGCACGGCAGTCCCCGGAGCCCCCGCGTCGTCCCCGGACGGCGCGGGGCTCCGCGTTTTCGTGGCCCCCCGTCTCCGGGGGTTTCCGCGTTTCGTGAGCCCATCGCATGCGGTTGCGCGGGTGAACGGGGATGCTGGAGCGGTGATGGACGAGACCGACTTCTGGCAGATCATCGACGAGACCCGGGAGGCCGCCGAGGGCGACCCGGACGAGCAGGCGGAGCGCCTGGTGGAGCGGCTCGTCCAGCTGACCCCGGACGACGTCATCGACTTCGCGCGGCTCTTCGAGGCCCGCTTCCAGCGCGCCTACCGCATCGACCTCTGGGGAGCGGCCTACCTGCTGCTGGACGGCGCCTCCGAGGACACCTTCGACTTCTTCCGCTGCTGGCTGATCGGTCAGGGCCGGGAGGTGTTCGAGGGCGGGCTGTACGATCCGGACGACCTGGCGGAGCTGCTGCCCGGCTTCGACGAGGAGGAGGACGGCGAGGCCGAGGATCTCGGCTACGCCGCCGACGAGGCGTACGAGCAGCTGACCGGGCTGCCGCTGCCCGAGGTGGGCGGGCGGCAGCCCGCGCGGCCGGCCGGTGCGGCCCTGGACTTCGACGATCCGGACACCATGGCGAAGCGTTTCCCCAAGCTCTGGGAGCGCTACGGGGACTGACACACGCCTCCCGCCGGGCGACCGGAGCGGGCCCCGGGGGTGGCTCGCGGGAGACGCCCCCGGCGGGCGTCAGGTGGTGGAGCCGGTGGCGGTGCCGTCCTGCTTGATGCCCTTGAGGATCTGGTCGAGCACGGTCGGGTCGGGTGCGCTCGGGTCGTCGTCCACCCCGCCCTCGAAGGCGACGTAGCCGCCGCCCTTGGCCGGGACGGCCGCCAGCAGGACGTAGCCCCGGGTGCCGTCGGTGGTCTTGATGCGCCAGCGCACGGCGTACCCCGGGACGCCCGCCACCGTGGTGGCGAAGGAGCCCGCGTCAGTGTGCGAGGCGATGCCGGTGAAGATCGCCGCCGCGTAGGCGGGCATCGCCGCCTCGGCCGCCGCGCGGGCGCTGGCGCCCGCGATGGTCTCCTTCTCGACCGAGAACTGGCCGCGGATGCACGAGCCGCCGCCCGGGCAGGTGTACCGGCCGGTGCCCAGGAAGACCGTCGAGTGCGCGCTGTCGGTCTGGGCGTCCCAGTCCTCGAAGACCGGCACGATGATGGCGTGCCGGCTGTCGGAGACGGTGTCCTTGACGATCGGCGCGGGGAGCGGGGTCGTCGTCGGGGTGGGCGTGCGCGGGGTCGGGGACGGGCTGGGGCTCGAGCTGTCCGAGACGGTGACCGTGGGCGTCGGCGCCGGGCCCGCCTGCGGCTTGTCGCTGTTGTTGAGCGCGATCCCGGCCACCACACCGACCACGGCCAGCACCGCGAGCACGACGGCGACGGCCACGCCCGGCTTCATCCGGCCCGGCCGCGGTGGGGGCGGGTAGCCGCCCTGGGGGTAGCCGTAGGCCTGCGGGGCCTGGCCCGGGTAGCCGTAGCCGGGGGCGCCCTGCTGCGGGGCTCCGTAGCCGTATGCGGGTGGCGGGGCGGAGACCGGCTGCTGCGGGGGCTGCCAGGTCTGGGTCGGGGCGTCGGCGAGCTGGGCACCGCCCGCCTGGACGGGACGGACGTCACTGGTCCAGGCGTTGCCGTCCCACCAGCGCTCATGACCGGCTGCGCCGTCCGCACCCGGTACCGGGTACCACCCGGGAGGCGTCGAATTGCTCACGGCCGTACGGTACCCGGCGCGGCAGCACCCCAGACAGGTGCGGATTGTCACGACTCTGCACCACCCACGCCAGCGATCTGACGATTCGTCAGACGGATGGGGCGGGTGGTGCAGGTGATCCGGTCAAGCGGCCAGGGCGGCTCAGGCGGTCAGCGACCGGGCCATCCAGATGTCGTCCACGTACTGGCCGTCGATCAGGAACTCCTCGGCGAGCGAGCCCTCGACGACGAAGCCGCAGCTCTCGTAGAGCCGCCGGGCCGGGGCGTTGTGGCCGAGCACACGCAGGGTCATCCGGCGGGCGCCCTGTTCCTTGGCGGCCTCGCAGGCGGCCTCGACCAGCGACCGCCCGATGCCCCGGCCGCGGACCGAGGAGTCGACGGCCAGGCCCTGGATCTGACGGACGTGCTGGTTGCTGGCCAGCGGGGTGGGCGGGACCGGGCGGACGTAGCCGACGATCCGGCCGCCGAGCAGGGCGAGCAGGAACTGGTCCGGGAGGTGACGCTCGTCGAAGACGCCGTCCTCCTCCGCGGGCCGCGGGGAGACCTCGGAAAGGGTGGACCAGGTGGCGCGGTTGAGGGTGGCGAGCTCCTGTTCGTCCTCGGGCTGCGCGGAACGGATGATCAGATCGTCGTCGGACATGCGCGTCATGCTAATCAGCCGCGTCCCGAAGGCATACGGATTTTGAGCTGCGAGGATGGGCCCATGCGCATCGCGGTCACAGGCTCCACGGGATTGATCGGCTCGGCACTCGTCCACTCGCTGCTGGCGGACGGCCACGAGGTGGTCCGGCTGGTCCGGCACCGCTCCAGGACGGGCCCACAGGCCGACGGGACGACGGCGATCGGCTGGAACCCCCAGCTGGGCCAGGTCGACCGGGACGGGCTGGCCGGCGTCGAGGCGGTGGTGCACCTGGCCGGCGCCGGGGTCGGCGACGGCCGCTGGACGGACTCCTACAAGCGGGAGATCCGGGAGAGCCGGGTGCTCGGCACCGAGACGCTGGCCGTCGCGCTGGCGAACCTGAAGGAGCCGCCCCGGGTGCTGGTCAGCGCCTCCGCGGTCGGCCTGTACGGACAGACCGGCGACCGGGTGATCGACGAGGACTCCCCCGCCGGGGACGACTTCCTGGCCGAGGTCTGCGTCGAGTGGGAGGCCGCCGCCCGGCCCGCCGAGCGGGCCGGCATCCGGGTGGTCCACCCGCGCACCGGACTGGTGCTCTCCGCCGCCGGCGGGGCCGGTGGGCGGCTGTTCCCGCTCTTCCGGCTGGGGCTCGGCGGGCGGCTCGGCGACGGGCGCCAGTACTGGAGCTACATCTCGCTGGCCGACGAGGTCGCCGCGCTGCGGTTCCTGATCGACCGGGACGACCTCGCCGGCGCCTTCAACCTCACCGCGCCGGAGCCGGTGACCAACGCCGAGCTGACGGCGGCACTCGGGCGGGCGCTGAAGCGGCCGACGCCGTTCCCGGTGCCGGAGGCGGTGCTGAAGGCCGTGCTGGGCGAGCTGGCGATCGAGGTGGTCGGCAGCCACCGGGTGGTGCCCCGGCGGCTGCTGGAGGCCGGCTTCCGGTTCGAACACCCGGACGTGGACTCGGCGGTGCGGGCGGCGCTGTAGGCGCGCTCCGGGTTCGGCGGTACGTCGGCGTTGCGTCGGCGCATGTCGGTGTTGCGTCGGCGCTGCGGTCGTCGCGGTGCCGTTGGCGGTGTCGCCGATGGTGTCGTTGGTGCGGTTGTCGCACCGGGACGGCCGACCCGGCCCGTCCACTCTCGTCCGCGTACGCCCGCTACGGCGTTTGCCCTGGCCAGGGGCATATGCCGGGCGGGGAACCGACGGGGCTCCCGGGAGGGGCGCACGGGAGCACACGGCGGGCGCGTCGCACGCCCCCGGTGACCGTGCGCGCCCGTAGCCCCCGAACCCGGCCCCTTGGGCGCACAGTCCGTGACCGCGCCCCCGCCGGATGCCGCCGAGCCCTTTCCGGGCCCGGGATACGGCCCAGTACGACGGTCTGACGCTCACATTGACTGGGCATCACATCGTCGGACCGTGTCCCGGCACCCCGCTGCCTGCGTCGGCCGAAGCTCCGGGACCAGGGAGGGAGCACGCCAGTGCCCACGTACGACTTCACTCGCCGCGCTCGCCGGCAGTCCGACCCGGACGTCATCGTGGTGGGCGCCGGCCTCGCGGGCCTGGCCGCCGCCCGCGCGCTCACCGGCCATGGCCTGTCCGTCCAGGTCCTGGAGACCACGGACCGGATCGGCGGCCGGATGGCCACCCGCGAGCTGGACGGATTCCGGCTCGACCACGGCAGCCACCTGCTGAACACCGCCTTCCCCGAACTCCGCCGCACACTCGACCTCGACCGCCTCGATCTGCGGCCCCTCGCCCCCGGCGTGCTGGTCCACAGCGGCGGCCGCCGCTACCGCGCCGGGGACCCGCAGCTGACCGCCGCCCGGCAGGCCACCACCCGGGCACCGCTGGGCAGTCCGCTGGACAAGGCCCGGCTGGGCAACTGGCTCAGCCGGCTCGCCGCCACCCCGGCCGGGCGGCTGCAGGCCCGGCCGGAGACCACCGCCGCCCGCGCGCTCGCCGAACGCGGCCCGGCCCCCCGCACCGTCGACGGCTTCCTGCGGCCGCTGCTGAGCGCCCTGCTCAGCGACCCGGACCTGGGCACCAGCAGCCGGATCGCCGACCTGGTGCTGCGCTCCTACGCGCGCGGACGGCTCTGTCTGCCCGCCGCCGGAATCGCGGCCGTGCCGGCCCAGCTCGCCGCCGCCCTGCCCGCCGGCACCGTGCGGACCGGGGTGCAGGTCACCTCGATCACGGCCGACGGTGTGGAGACCGCCGGGCACGGACGGATCGGCGCGCAGGCCGTCGTGGTGGCCACCGACGGACAGTCCGCCACCGGGCTGCTGCCGGGGCTGCGGCTGCCCGACTTCCACCCCGTGACCACCTTCTACCACGCGGCCCACCGGCCCCCGGTCGGCGAGGCCGTCCTGCTGCTCGACGGCGACCGGCCCGGCGGCCACCCGCCGCTGGTCTCGCACTCGCTGGTACTCAGCGAGCTGCACCCCTCGTACGCCCCGGCCGGGCAGGCGTTGATCGCGACCACCGTGCTCGGGCGGCGTTCCTTCGACGCCGGCGGGCCCGCCGCACTCGAACCGGCGGTGCGCGGGCGGCTGGCGGAGCTGTACGGGACACCGACCAAGGGCTGGCACTTCCTGAGCGTGCGGCACCTGCCCGACGCCCTGCCGGCCATGCCGCCGCCGCACAACAGCCGGCGCCCGGTCCGGGTGCTGGCCGGGCTGTACGTCTGCGGCGACCACCGGGACACCAGCAGCGTCCAGGGTGCGCTGGTCTCGGGGCGGCGGGCGGCACAGGCCGTGGTGCGCGACCTCGGCCTGCCGACCGCGCCCCGGGCGGTGGAGGCGGCGGCCTAGGCGTGTCTACGGCGGCGCGGGCCGCTCTCCCGTGGCGGCAGGGGGTGGCACCCGCGGTGGCGTGAACACGTGACCGGGCTGCGATGGCGGCAACCGACGACATGCCAGTATGCCGATATGACCGCTAATCGGATGGCATTCCCCTCTCGGCCGGTTGCGCGGTGAGCGCCGGAGTCCAGGTCCAGCCCCTGGCGCTGATCCTGATCCCGGCCGCCGCCGTGGCCGCGCCGCTGCTCGCCGACCGGCTGCTGCGGTGGATCGCCGTGCCGACCGTGGTGTTCGAGATCGTGCTCGGCGTCCTGATCGGCCCGGACGTCCTGGACTGGGCGCACGTCGGCGGCCTGGTCGACGCGTTCTCGCGGTTCGGCCTGGCCATGCTGATGTTCCTGGCCGGCTACGAGATCGACTTCGCCAGGCTGCGCGGCGGCCCGCTCAGACGGGCGGGCGCCGCGTGGCTGACGACCCTGGCGGTGGCGCTGGGGGTGGGCGCGATGGTCAACCGCGACCCGCTGAACGGCGCCTTCGCCGGGCTGGCGCTCACCACCACCGCGCTCGGCACCATCCTGCCGATCCTCCGCGACGCCGGTGAACTGCCCACCCCGTTCGGCTCGTTGGTGATGGCCACCGGCGCGGTCGGCGAGTTCGGGCCGATCATCGCGATCGCGGCGCTGCTCAGCGGCAACACCCCGGCCAGGGCCGCCGTCATCCTCGGCGCCTTCGCGGTGATCACGGTGGTCGCGGTGAGCTGCGCCCGCCGGCCCCGGCCGGCGTGGATGACCCGGCTGATCCGGCACACCCTGCGCACCTCCGGGCAGTTCGCGATCCGCACGGTGATGCTGGTGCTCGCGGCGATGGTGGCCGCCGCACTCTGGCTCGACCTGGACATGCTGCTCGGCGCCTTCACCGCCGGCGTCGTCTCCCGTCTGCTGCTCTCCGACGTGCCGGAGGCCGAGGAGACGGTGATCGAGGCCAAGCTGGAGGGCATCGGCTTCGGCTTTCTCGTCCCGGTGTTCTTCGTCGTCAGCGGGATGAAGTTCGACCTGGACGCGCTGCTGAACGAACCCGGCACGATGCTGCTCGTCCCGGTGTTCCTGCTGCTGCTCCTGGTGGTGCGCGGGCTGCCCGCCGCGCTGCTCGCGCCGATCGGGCTCGGGCGGCGCGACCGGGCGGCGCTCGGGCTGTACGGCGCGACGGCGCTGCCGCTGGTCGTGGTGATCACCACGATCGAGGTGAACGCGGATCACCTGCCGTCCTCCACGGCGGCCGCGCTGGTCGGTGCGGGCATGCTCTCCGTCCTGCTCTTCCCGCTGCTGGCCCAGCAGTTGCGCGGCGGCGCGCGCCCGCCGGCGGAGCAGGGCCGGCCCCGGGTACGCGCCGAGAGCTGGTGAGCACCGCCGGCCGGCCCTCGCCCGGGCGGGCGGTGGCCGGCCATGCGGCGGGCGGGCAAGCGGCGGCCGGACGGCGGGCGTCAGATCACCCCCGTCTGACGGGCCGTCTCCTCGAACGCCCGGGCCACCGGGCTGCCCCGGTAGGGGGCGAGCCGGCGGTGGAAGTCCCGCACGTACTCCAGCGAGCGGGCCGAGCGCATCTCCCCGGCCGCCCGCAGCGCGTCGGTGGCCATGGTGCACGCCTCGTCGAGGTCCCCCATGCCCAGCCGGGCCGTGGCCAGCACCAGCCGGCAGAAGATCCGGCTGCGGGCGTAGGCGGGCGAGCGCAGCCGCAGCGACTTCTCCGCGTGCTGGGCGGACGTCCGCCACTGCTGGAGGTCCCGGTAGCAGTGCGCGAACTCGTCGGCCAGCTGCGCCTCGTCGAAGTACCGCGCCCAGGTGGGCAGTTCGTCGACGGGACGGGCCGCGGCGAGGGACCGCTCGGCGCGCACCAGGGCGGTGGTGCAGGACCGGACGTCCCCCAGCAGGCCGTGCCCGCGCGCCTCGGCCGCGTGCAGCAGCGACTGCACGACGGGCGGCACGGCGGTGCCCACGCCCTGCTGGGCGACCCGGGCCAGCTGGACGGCCTCCCGGCCGTGCCCGAGGTGCACCGCCTGCTGGCTCATCGTCACCAGGACGTACCCGCCGAGCACGCGGTCCCCCGCCGCCTGGGAGAGCCGCAGCGCCTGGACGAAGTAGCGCTGGGCCAGACCGTGCGCGGCGATGTCGAAGGACGTCCAGCCTGCCAGCCTGGTCAGGTCGGCGACCGCGGCGAACAGCGCCCGCCCGATCTGCTCGCCGTAGCGGCCGCGCAGCATCGGCTCGGCCTCGCTCTCCAGGTAGCGGACCAGCGCCTGCCGGGCGTGGCCGCCGCCGTACGCGTGGTCCAGCGCGCGGAAGAGGTCCCCGACGGCGCGGATGGCGGCGATGTCGCCCCGGCCGACCCGCAGCGCCGGGCGCTGCTCGCGGGCCGGGTCGCTGTAGGGGGGCTCGACGGCCAGCGGCGGGCGCCGGCTCTGGACCGGTACCCGGCCGAGCGCCGTGGAGGCGGCGGCACCCGGGACGCCCGCCCTGGCCGGCGCCGCGCCCGGCGCCCCGGGGGCGGGGCCGCGCACCGGGGGCACCGGGGTCCCGCCGGGCGCGGGCGCTCCGGCGGGCGGCGCGCCCGCGGCGGGGTCGGGGCGGGCCAGGGTGGAGCCGTCCCGGGCGACCCGCTCGTCGGTGCGGCCGATCAGCCAGTCCCGGCTGGGCACCACCAGCCCGGCCGGGGTGAACGCGATCCGCCGCAGCTCGGACTGCGGGCCGTTGTCCTTGCGCCACATGCTCGCCACGATGTCCACCGCCTCCTGCGGCGTCTCGGCGAACTCCAGCCCGGCGTAGACCGGGGCGCAGGCGTCCAGGCCGAGGTCCTGGGCGGTGAGGCGGCGGCCGAGGCGGCGGGTGAAGACCTCGGCGATCAGCGCCGGGGTGGCGCCGCGCGGCTGCTGGCCGCGGAGCCAGCGGGTGACCGAGGTCTTGTCGTAGCGCAGGTCCAGGCCGTGCTCCAGGCCCAGCTGGTCGACCCGGCGGGCCAGACCGGCGTGCGAGAAGCCGGCCTCCTCGATCAGCGCGGCCAGCTGGCCGTTCTGCGGGGCCGGGCCGGAGTGGCCGGCGACGGGCGGGGCCGGGGCGGCGGTCGTCCCGTCCGGGGGCGCGAGGGGCGCCGGGTGCCGGTCGGGGGTGGCCTGCTCGGGCAGCCGCCGTTCGTCGGCGGTCGGGGCGTCGGGGGCGTCCGGAAGGGCCCGGCCGACCGGCCCCCGGTGCTGGTCGAGCGGGTCGAGCGGTCCGTACGCCGGGCTGTCGGTTGCAGGCCGTTGGGGCATAGTCAGTCAACACCTCTCAGACGCCGTACCGGCTCCACCAGCACTTCGGCTGCCTGTGGCGGCGCCCCTGTCGGGAATCGGCGTGAATGTAGCGAGCATTCGGGCGCTATGGGCGGTTCTGACCGAGCAATCCTCCGAACGGGTGAAGCATCCGCGCCCATTGTGGGGAAGTCCGGACAGAGTGGGTTTGGCTTTGGCCGCCCGAACCGCCGATCGACCGTCATAGCGGCGAACGCCACACTCTCCCGGGGTGCTGTAGTTCCCCACGACATAGGAGACGGGCCGCCGGATTCCTACCGTTCTCGGCCATGGACACCACTTCAGCCCGCCCGCTCGACGGTCGTACGGCCCTGGTCACCGGAGCCGCCTCGGGCATCGGCCGGGCCTGCGCCGAGGCCTTCGCCGAGGCCGGCGCCCGGGTCTACGTCGTCGACCTCGCGGCCGGTCCGGCCCAGGAGCTCGCCGCGCGGATCGGCGGCGTCGCGCACGTCGCCGACCTCTCCGACCCGGAGGCGGTGGAAGCCCTGCCGGACGACGCCGACATCGTGGTCAACAACGCCGGCCTCCAGCACGTCGCCCCCGTGCACGAGTTCCCGCTCGACCGCTTCACGCTGATCCAGCGGGTGATGGTCGAGGCCCCGTTCCGCATCCTGCGCCGCACCCTGCCGCACATGTACGAGCGGGACTGGGGGCGGGTGGTCAACATCTCCTCCGTCCACGGCCTGCGCGCCAGCGCCTTCAAGTCCGCCTATGTCACGGCCAAGCACGCGCTGGAGGGCCTGAGCAAGACGGTCGCGCTGGAGGGCGCCCCGTACGGCGTCACCAGCAACTGCATCAACCCGGGGTACGTACGGACCCCGCTGGTGGAGAAGCAGATCGCCGGACAGGCGCTGGCGCACGGCATCCACGAGGACGAGGTGGTGGAGCGGATCATGCTCGACCGCACCGCCGTGAAGCGGCTGATCGAGCCCGACGAGGTGGCGCAGCTGGCCCTCTGGCTCTGCTCGCCGCACGCCTCCTACATCACCGGCGCCAGCCTGCCCGTGGACGGCGGCTGGACCGCGCACTGACGCCCGCGCGGGCCCCCGGCCGGGCACCGGCCCGATGGCGCCACCGCGCGGCCCGGCTCCGTACCGGCCCCGCGGTGGCCGCCGCCCACTACCGCACGGGCGCCGGCCACCCGGTCCACCCGCACGAGTGGGCGGCTGAGCAGCTACGATCGCGCTTCCGTCCCTGGGGCCAGAGACCCACTGCCGATTGGCGGCCGTACCGTGAACGACCCCCACCCCCGGACCAGCTCGGCGCCCGCGCTGCGGCGGCTGCTCGACCTGCTCGCCTCCGGTGCCGCGACCGAGGACTTCGCCGAGGTGCTGGCCGCCGCGCGTCGTCAGGGGGCGCCGGCCGCCGTACTGAGCGAGATCGACGACGCCACCTGGCAGGCCCTGCGGGTGCACCGGACCCTGCGTCAGCACCGCCGCCGCGAGGCCGAGCTGACCGCGCTGTTCGACACTGCCGGGGACCTGGCCGGCTCCCGGGACCTGGACACCGTGCTGCAGGCGATCGTGCGCCGGGCCCGGCTGCTGCTCGGCACCGACACCGCCTATCTCACCCTCCCGGACCGGGCCGCCGGCGACACCTACATGCGGGTCACCGACGGTTCGGTGTCCGTCCTCTTCCAGACCCTGCGGCTGAGCCTCGGCGACGGCCTCGGCGGCCTGGTCGCCCAGACCGCCCGGCCGTACGCCACCCCCGACTACCGCACCGACGAGCGCTTCCACCACACCGGCACGATCGACGCGGGCGTCCTGGACGAGGGGCTGGTGGCGATCATCGGGGTACCGCTGCTGCTCGGCGGGCAGGTGATCGGCGTGCTGTTCGCCGCCGACCGCTCGCCGCGCGCCTTCTCCCCCGACGAGGTCGCGCTGCTCTGTTCGCTGGCCGCGCACGCCGCGATCGCGCTGGACACCGCCAAGTCACTGGCCGACACCCGGGCCGCGCTGGCCGAGCTGAACAGCGCGAACGAGCTGATCCGGGCCCACTCCGCCGCCGTGCAGCGCGCCGAGCAGGGCCACGACCGACTCACCGACCTGGTGCTGCGCGGCGCCGAGGTGCCGGACGTGGCCGCCGCGGTGGCGGCGCTGCTGGACGGCGAGATAACGGTCCTGGACACCGAGGGCGAACCGCTGGCCGGCCGGGCCGCGCCCGCCGACGGGCTGGCCGCGGCGGTCGCCGCCTCCCGGGCCGAGGGCCGGTCGGTGCGGCACGGCGACGCCTGGGTCTGCGCGGTGCTGGCCGGCCAGGAGCCGCTGGGCACCCTGGTCCTGCGCGGCCGGCCCGGCCTGGACGACGCCGACCGGCGGCTGTTCGAGCGGGCGGGCGTGGTGACCGCGCTGGTCCTGCTGCTGCGCCGCTCGGTCGCCGAGACCGAGAACCGGGTCCGCGGCGAACTGCTCGCCGATCTGCTCACCAGCCCCGACCGCGACCCGGCCGGACTGACCGCGCGCGGCCGCCGGCTCGGTGTGGACCTCGGCCGCCCGCACCTGGTGCTGGTCGCCGAGCCGGCCGGTGCCCCGGGCACCGCCGCCGTCGACCGCGGCCGACTGGCCGGCGCCGCCGGACGCTACCTGTTCGGCTCGCGGGGCATCAGCGCGGAGCACGGCGAGGCGGTGGTGCTGCTGGTGCCGGACGACGGCACCGACGGCCCGGCCGGATCCGGCGGACCCACCGGGCCGGACGGCGCCCTGCGGGCGGCCGAGCGGGCCGCCGAACGGCTCGCCCGGCTGGCCGGCTTCCCGGTCACCGTGGGCGCCGGACGCCCGGCCGCCGGGCCGCCGGCGCTGGCCGCCTCGTACGCCGAGGGGCTGCGCTGCGTCCGGGCGCTGCGGGTGCTCGGCCGGGCCGGGGACGGCGCCTCGGCCCGGGCGCTCGGCTTCCTCGGGGTGCTGCTCGGCGACGGCCACGACGTGGACGGGTTCGTCGGCGCGACGCTCGGCCCGCTGCTGGAGTACGACGCCAGGCGCGGCACCGAGCTGGTGCGCACCCTGCGCGCCTACTTCGACTGCGGCGGCAGCCTGACCCGGGCCAAGGACGAACTGCACGTCCACGTGAACACGGTCGTGCAGCGGCTGGACCGGGTCGAGATCCTGCTCGGCCGGGACTGGAACCACCCCGAGCGCTCGCTGGAACTCCAGCTGGCGCTCCGCCTCCAGCTGCTCTCGGGCGCCTGAACACCCGGTTCGCGCCGGGGCGTACAGTGGCGAGGTTGGTCTCGAACCCCTGGCAAGGAGCAGTGGTGAGCGAGCGGAGCATCGCAGGGTGCGCGTCTCGCGAGGCGGCCACCGAGCGCGGGAAGGTGGACGCATGAGCGAGAACGTGCGGTTCGTACGCATGGGCATAGGCGCGGGGGCGATCCCCTACCCGGAGGCCTGGGAGGAGCAGCAGCGGCTGCACGCGCTGCGCGTCGCGGACGAGATCCCCGACACCGTGCTGCTGCTGGAGCACCAGCCCGTGTACACGATGGGCAAGCGGACCAACCCGGCCGACCTGCCGCTGGACGGCACACCGGTGGTCGAGGTCAACCGCGGCGGCGAGATCACCTGGCACGGCCCCGGCCAGCTGGTCGGCTACCCGATCGTCAAGCTGCCCGAGCCGATGGACGTCGTCGCGTACGTGCGGCGGCTGGAGGAGGCGCTGATCCGCTCCTGCGGCGAGTTCGGCGTGGAGACCTCCCGGGTCGAGGGCCGCAGCGGGGTCTGGGTCCTGGGCGAGACCATCCCGGACGCGGTGGTGGACCCGTCGCAGGTGGTGGACATCGGCAAGCTGACCCTGCGGATGGGCCTGCCGCTGGGCATCGACCCGCGGCTGGCCGGCCCCGAGTACGCGCCGTCCAACGCCGGCCAGCGCGGTGACGACCGCAAGCTCGCCGCGATCGGCGTCCGGGTCGCGCGCGGTGTCACCATGCACGGCTTCGCGCTGAACTGCGACCCGGACATGACCTGGTTCGACCGGATCGTGCCCTGTGGCATCCGCGACGCGGGCGTCGGCTCGGTCTCCTCGGAGCTGGCCCGCGACTTCGCCGTCGGCGAGGCGCTGCCCGTGGTGGAGAAGCACCTGGCGGCCGTGTTCGCCGAACTGCCCGAGCCCGCACCCGGCCGCTGAACGCCGGGCCGAGGGAATCTACCCGCCGGTAGCGCTGTTGCCCTGCGATTGCGGGCCGCGGGCCCGGCCAAGGCCGTACAAGCACAGGCGTACCCTGGGGGTACCCCGTCTAGTTCTAGGAGTCGCACGTGTCCGCTGTCGCACCCGACGGCAGGAAGCTGCTCCGCCTGGAGGTCCGCAACAGCGAGACCCCCATCGAGCGGAAGCCCGAGTGGATCAAGACCCGCGCGAAGATGGGCCCGGAGTACAACGCCCTCCAGTCGCTGGTGAAGAAGGAGGGGCTGCACACCGTCTGCCAGGAGGCCGGCTGCCCCAACATCTTCGAGTGCTGGGAGGACCGCGAGGCGACCTTCCTCATCGGCGGTGACCAGTGCACCCGCCGCTGCGACTTCTGTCAGATCGACACCGGCAAGCCCGCCGAGTTCGACCGCGACGAGCCGCGCCGGGTCGCCGAGTCCATCGTCACCATGGACCTCAACTACGCCACCATCACCGGCGTCGCCCGCGACGACCTGGCGGACGGCGGTTCCTGGCTGTACGCGGAGACGGTGCGCCAGGTGCACGCGCTGACCGCCGGCCGCGAGGCCGGGCGCACCGGCGTCGAGCTGCTGATCCCCGACTTCAACGCGGTGCCCGAGCAGCTGGCCGAGGTCTTCTCCTCCCGCCCCGAGGTGCTGGCGCACAACGTCGAGACGGTGCCGCGGATCTTCAAGCGGATCCGGCCCGCGTTCCGCTACGAGCGCTCGCTGGACGTCATCACCCAGGCCCGCGCGGCCGGGCTGGTGACGAAGTCCAACCTGATCCTGGGCATGGGCGAGACCCGCGAGGAGGTCAGCCAGGCGCTGGCCGACCTGGTCGGCGCCGGCTGCGAGCTGATCACCATCACCCAGTACCTGCGCCCCTCGCTGCGCCACCACCCGGTGGAGCGCTGGGTCAAGCCGCAGGAGTTCGTCGAGCTGCAGCAGGAGGCCGAGGAGCTCGGCTTCGCCGGGGTCATGTCGGGCCCGCTGGTGCGTTCGTCGTACCGGGCCGGGCGGCTGTACCGGCAGGCGCTGGAGCGCCGCGCGCAGGCGTCGGCGGTCTGACGGCGGCGGTCCGGCCACGGCGGCCCGGGCGGCGGCGGTCCGACCACGGCGGTCCGACGGCGGCGGTCAGGGCGGGCGGCTGATTTCGGCCAACCGGCGTGAACCACCCGAGGGGCGGGGCTTCGGCCCCGCCCCTTTCGGTTCATCGCGCTTTGACTGCCTGGTCACGGGCTGGTAACACGGGGTGGTGACGATGGAAGCGTTGCCGCTGACGAGGCCCTCGCGGGCGCGGTCGGTGGATTGTTCTCAGCCACGAGGGGAGCTGTTCGACATGCAGGTCGGCATGCAGGTCGGCATCCGGTCGGTGGGCAGCGCACTGCGGCTCGCGGAGAGCGTGCTGCTGGCGGGCGGCCAGCGGCAGGCCCGGCGCAACGCCTGGGCGGCCGTCTGCGAGAACCGCCGGTACGCGGCGGACCGGGAGCGCGACGCGCCGCAGGCCGGTCCGGTGCCGGGGTCCGGGCGCCGGTAGGGCCGGCAGGGCCGGTCCGGCGAGCCCCGGAACAGGCCGTCCCCGCCGGTCAGGGCGGGTGCGGCGGCCAAACGGCGGTGGGCGCCGGGCCGGCCTCGGCGTGTCGGCGTGCGGGCCCCCGGGTCACGGTTCGGGGCGAACGGGTACCCGGGCTTGGATATCCCGTACCCACGCCACGTACCATGAGCGTTATGGCGAGGGAAACATCCGAAAACCCCGGGCGGCTGAAGCAGATCCGCACGGCGTACACCATGACCAAGAAGGTCGACACCAAGATCGGCCTGATCATCGCCGGCGTCGGCCTGCTGACCTTCGGCGTGTTCCTCGCCATCGGCTTCGCGATCGACCACCCCGTCTACCTGGGCATCCTGGGCTTCATCGTGGCCTTCCTGGCCATGGCGATCGTCTTCGGGCGCCGGGCCGAGCGCGCGGCGTTCGGACAGATGGAGGGGCAGCCGGGGGCCGTCGCGGCGGTGCTGAACAACATCCGGCGTGGCTGGAGCGCGAGTTCGACCCCGGTCGCGGTCACCCGTAACCAGGACGCGGTCTACCGCGCCGTGGGCCGGGCCGGCATCGCGCTGATCGGCGAGGGCAACCCGAACCGGGTGCGCCAGCTGCTGGCCTCCGAGAAGAAGAAGATGGCCCGTGTGGTCGGCGACGTGCCGGTGCACGACATCGTGGTGGGCAACGGCGAGGGCGAGGTCCCGCTGAAGAAGCTGCAGATCCACCTGATGCGGCTGCCCCGCGCCATCACCCCCTCCCAGGTCACCGAGACCAACGACCGGCTGCGCGCGCTGGGCGACCTGCTCTCCAAGGCGCCGATCCCCAAGGGCCCGATGCCCAAGGGCGCCCGGATGCCCAAGGGCGGCCAGGTACGCTGACCCCCTCCCCCGTTGACATGAGACGGCCCCGCCGCGGAACTTCCGCGGCGGGGCCGTTCGACGTTCTCCGGCCGGACCGGATCCGGTCCTCCGGGCTACATCCGGACCTCGACCGTGCCGACCGCCTTGTCGTGCAGACCGCGGGTGTCCCGGTCCCAGACCAGCGCCGGCACCAGCAGGCAGAGCAGCAGGGTGCGCAGCAGCACCTGCGGGATGGTGGCGCGGCCGCCGTCGAGCCGGACCACCCGCAGACCGAACAGCCGCTTGCCGACGGTCGTTCCCGCGGTGGCGAGCAGCAGCACGGTGACCGCGAAGAACAGCGGGGTGGTCCAGAGGTTGGCCGAGGCCGCGGTGCCCTTGCCGATCAGCCCGTAGGCGACCAGGGAGACCAGCCAGCCGTCGACGAACAGCGCGCCGATCCGGCGGCCGGGGCCGGCGATCGAGCCGGGACCCTCCTGGGGGAGTCCGAGGCGCTCACCGCGGTAGCCGAAGTCGGCTCCCATCTTCTCGGCGGCCGCCTTCGGGCCGTCGATCCACGATCCCAACGCTTCTCTGGTGTCCACGAATCCACACTAACCGGGCGGGCCCGCCGGGCCGCCACCGGCTCCCCCGGAGGGTGAATCGCGTCGCCCGGGCTTCCCGCGTGGTCCAGACCACTCAAGGGGCCCGGCCCGCGCCGCTCAAGCGTTTTGCCCCGGAGCGTACGTCTTTGCCGCCCGCTCAACGACGGCGGTTAACATTCAGGAAACGACCGGGTCACCGGTTGGAAACGGGCCATTCCTAGGGTGAGCCCCATTCGCACGCCGAGGAGGATGGATGTTCAACAACGCCGCCGAAGTGAAGCAGTTCATTCAGGACAACGACGTGAAGTTCATCGATGTCCGGTTCTGCGATCTCCCGGGCGTCCTGCAGCACTTCTCCGTGCCCGCGGCGACCTTCGACCCCTCCGAGATCCTGATGTTCGACGGTTCGTCGATCCGGGGCTTCCAGGCCATCCACGAGTCGGACATGGCCCTGGTCGCGGACCTGGCCACGGCCCGCCTGGACCCGTTCCGCAAGGAAAAGCACCTCAACATCAACTTCTTCATCCAGGACCCGGTGACGGGCGAGGCGTACAGCCGCGACCCCCGCAACGTCGCCAAGAAGGCCGAGGCCTACCTCGCCTCCTCCGGCATCGCCGACACCGCGTTCTTCGGCCCCGAGGCCGAGTTCTACGTATTCGACTCGGTGCGGTTCGAGACCAGCGCCAACGCGTCGTACTACCACATCGACTCCGAGGCCGGCGCCTGGAACAGCGGCTCCGCCGAGGGCGACGCGCGCGGCTACAAGGTGAAGTACAAGGGCGGTTACTTCCCCGTCCCGCCGGTGGACCACTTCGCCGACCTGCGCGCCGAGATGTCGCTGGAGCTGGCCGCGGCCGGCCTGGAGGTCGAGCGCCAGCACCACGAGGTCGGCACCGCCGGCCAGGCCGAGATCAACTACAAGTTCAACACCCTGCTGCACGCCGCCGACGACCTGATGCTGTTCAAGTACATCATCAAGAACGTCGCCTGGCGCAACGGCAAGACCGCCACCTTCATGCCCAAGCCGATCTTCGGCGACAACGGCTCCGGGATGCACGTCCACCAGTCGCTGTGGACCGAGGGCTCGCCGCTCTTCTACGACGAGCAGGGCTACGCCGGGCTCTCCGACACCGCGCGCTACTACATCGGCGGCCTGCTCAAGCACGCCGCCTCGCTGCTGGCGTTCACCAACCCCTCGGTGAACTCCTACCACCGCCTGGTGCCGGGCTTCGAGGCACCGGTCAACCTGGTGTACTCGCAGCGCAACCGCTCCGCCGCGATCCGCATCCCGATCACCGGCTCCAACGCCAAGGCCAAGCGCATCGAGTTCCGCGCGCCGGACCCGTCGTCCAACCCGTACCTGGCCTTCGCCGCCATGCTGATGGCCGGCCTCGACGGCATCAAGAACAAGATCGAGCCGCTGCAGCCGGTCGACAAGGACCTCTACGAGCTGGCGCCCGAGGAGCACGCCAACGTGCCGCAGGTGCCGTCCTCGCTGCCGGCCGTGCTGGAGGCCCTGGAGGCCGACCACGAGTACCTGCTCGCGGGCAACGTCTTCACCCCCGACCTCATCGAGACCTGGATCGACTTCAAGCGCACCAACGAGATCGCCCCGATCGCGCTGCGGCCGCACCCGCACGAGTTCGAGCTGTACTACGACCTGTAAGAGGCGGGGCAAGGTGGGGTATTGCGGGCAGCCGACAGTGCCCCCCAGAAAAAGGGCTCTTCGTCCCCTTCTGCGGGTCCTGACGGGCGTTGGTCAGGTGCGTCCGGGTAGGGGCCGGGCGTAACCGACCAAGCAGAGCAGGATCATGGCGCGGAGGGCCTCGACGATGCGGAAGCCGCAGGCGGATCTTCGCGTTCCGACCTGATACGAGATCTGCCGAACGATCGCTCCGAAGCCCCGTCTCCTGCTGTAGCCGGAGACGGGGCTTCGTCGTTTCCGGACTCCGCGCCGATCGGCGCGAGGTTGAGTCACGTGAGCGCGGCCCTCGGCGATGGGCAAGTGGCTACCATCTGTCCATGGCTGATCACGAGACGGCATTTCGGTCCCTCGACGGCACCCAGCTCTTCGGCACGATCACACCCTCCCCGACTCCCCCGGCAGCTCTGGCCGTGCTCGCGCACGGTGCCGGTGTCACCCGCGAAGAAGGCGGATTCTTCACGCGCCTGGCGGCGGGTCTGGCGTCCACCGGCATCACCTGCCTACGGTTCGACCTGCGGGCCCACGGTGCCAGCTCCGGCCGATTCGCGGATGTGACGATCGCGGGGGTGGCCAACGACATCCGGGCCGCCTCCGACCACCTTGTCCAGGTCGCTGAACGGCCGGGGCCGGTACACGTCGTCGCGGCGTCGTTCTCCGGAGGTGCAGCCGCGCTGCACACCGGCCACCGGCCCGACGATGTCGCCAAGCTGGTGTTGCTGAACCCCCGCATGGACTACCGGAACCGATTCATCACCGACCAGGCCGGCTGGAGCGAGGACTACCTGTCGGAGGAACGCGCCGCGAAGCTGGACGGGCGCGGGTTCTCCGTCCGCCAGCCGTTCGAGACCGGCCGGGCCCTCCTCAACGAAGTCTTCTTCCTGGCACCCCAAGCCATCTGCGCCGCCGTCCGCGTCCCCGTCCTCATCGTCCACGGCACGAAGGACACGTTCGTGCCTGTTGAGCTTTCCCGCCGGTACGGACCGCTGTTCGGCGCCGGCGCGGAACTGTACGAACTCGAAGGCGCGCAGCACGGTTTCGCAGTCCACGATGACCCCACGTACGCGCACCCGCAGTCGCAGGCGTGGCAGCGCGAGGTCATCGCCAAGGTGAGTGGCTTCCTGGCCGCCTAGCCAGCCGCGAGCACGAGAAGGCGCTCGTGGAGTTCCCGCACTGCTGGCCGCCGGCGGTGCGGGAACAGGATGCGGGCGGTGTGGTGGAGTTCGGTGATGGCTTGCCCGTAGCGGGCGGGAACGGCGACCTCCAAAGCGCGAAGGGCGACCGAGGCCGCTTCGTCCGGCTCCCCCGCCTCGGCGAGAGCGCCCGAGAGATAGGCGCTGTAATGGGCGTGGTCGCGGGGAAGGAACGCGTCGGGGATCAGGTGGGTCTGGAACACCGAGACCGCCTCGGCTGGTCGTTCGGCCTCGCGCCAGCAAATCCCGGACTGCACCAGGAGCCGCGTTCGGGTGTACCCGTCGCCGAGAGGGCCCGTGCAGGTCGCCGGGCCGCTTGGCGGCGCGGCCTGGTCAAGGGCGGCGTGCGCCTGGTCCAACACCCGCTTGATCTCCTCTGGGTCGGCCCCGGTCATGGCCAGACCTCGGGCCTTCTGCTGGAGCGCTTCGGCACGCGGGCGCGGCGGAAGCGTCCACTGGCTGCCGGTTGCCGCTTCGGCCAGATCGAGTGTCCGCGCGGGGTCGTTGCGGCCGAGCGCCTGTGCCTGGCGCAGTAGGACGTAGGCGTGCATCGCGCCGTCGCCGGTGAAAGTCGCCCACTCTTTCGACTGGCCATACCAGTAAGTAGTGATCTGCTCCGGTGATCCGGCGTCACGGTGCAGCCATGCGGTGAACTCCGCCGCGCGGGCACCGAGGTTGAGCAGCTGATGCCGGATCACCGACTTGGCGTCACGGGCAGCGGTGTTGATGACGGAGAGAAGTCCGAGGGCAGTCGGCATCGCGCGGTGCGGACCCGAGAAGACGTCCGTTCGGGCCGTCTCGTCCAACGCGTCCCGTAGGTGACTGACGAGTTGGTGATCGCTATAGCGGTAGGCATCTCGGGTGGCCGCGGTGAGATGGTCCAGCGCCGCAAGATCGAGCAGCGGAGCGGCAGCGGCCACTAGGCCGCCCACGAACGCGCATCGAAGCACGTGGTCCGCCAGGTTGGGTTTGAGGTTGGAGGAGACGTCAAGCCTAGTCGATTTTCTGGCCGTTGGGATGAAGCCAAGCCGTTCGAGGGGGGTTTCGAACATCTCGGTCAGCACACAGCGCGCGTCGCGGTTCGGCCATGTCGTCTGCCCCGACTCCCAGCGCCTGACCTGCCGCACCGAGATCTGCGCCTTCGACTGGATGGCTAAGGCCGAAGCGTTGTACGCCTCGGCAAAATCCTCCTGCGTGCGCCAGCCGCGTTCGACTCGCGCTGCCACGAACTTCCAGTTCGTGGTTGTCCGTTCGGGCATGAGCACCCCCCGTCACTCCAGCCTAGGCCACCGGACACAACCGGTAGCGCGAGGACACAACCTACCTATCGAAGTGTCCGGTGATTTGTCCTCCGATCCGGCCTCGTGCTTGGCACTTGCAAGCGGTGAACTGTTCATCAGCCGCCCGGGACGAGGAATGCCGATCCCCCTCGGCAACCGTGGAACCGCACCGGGCGGCTCCCTGCGGCGGCTCCGTCGATGCGTCCCCGACACCGAAGGGATGCCGCGCCCAACCCGACATAAGGAGCGGACCGTTGTCGAGCGGCCTGCTGGTACAAGCCACTGACCGCATCACATTTTCCTGGCTCTGAAAACCCAGGCCAGGTACCGGAAAAGCCGTCACAAAGGAGGAATGAGATGGCTCAGAACGCCCCTGTGGCTCCAGCCGCCGACGAGTTCGAGCTGGACGTCACCCTGCTGGAGGTCGCCGACTCGGCCGGCCTGGTCAACATCACCAACGACAACTGTGGCAGCACTTGCGGTGCCTGCACCACCGGTGTCGCCTGACCGGGCGCAACTCCCGTTGAGTAAGCCGGTGCCGCCGTACTGCGGCGGCACCGGCGGTCCCGTTCACCGTGTCCATACGGAGGTAATAGCGTGGTCACCCAGGCCCCCGCGTTCCGTTCCGGCAGTGCGGCGCTCGTGCGCGCCGTCGCTCGCCCAACGCTGCACCTTCCACCATGGCCTGACCTGACTAACACCGCCGCCGACCCTGCGCGAGCGACTTCTCAGGTCGCATGGCTCCGGGCGGTTTGGGAAACAGAAGGTGTTGCCGAAGGACTGCGGCATGCGAGTCCGGTGCTCGCCGCACAGGTACACGCCCTGGGTGAGGCCGAGAATCCCGCGCCGCGCGATGTCCGGCGCGCCGTGCTGTCCGTTGCCCGCTACCTGCTGCGTTCGCAGGGTCGCGCCACCCCATTCGGCCTGTTCGCCGGAGTGACAACCGCCTCCTTCGGGACGAAGGTGCAAGCGGCTTGGGGCACTGAGCACCGGGCAGTGGTCCGGGCCGGAGCGGAGTGGCTGGCAGCGGTAACCGCTCAACTGGAGAGCTGCCCTGAACTGTTGGACCGTTTGCCTGTAGTCGCCAACACCTCGTTGATGATTCGCGGCGACCGGTTGATCGTGCCGTACCAGCCGAACAACCATCAGCGGGGGACCGGGGCCATCGAGGTCTCGCTACGCCACACCGCCCCGGTGAAGTCGGCCTTGACGGCTACCCGCGCCCCGATTCCGGTTGGGGGCGTGAGGGCGAAACTCCTGGCCGAATTTCCCACGGCCGGCCCGGAGAAGGTGACCGCACTACTCACGGAGCTGGTCGCCAGACGTGCACTGATCACCGTTCTGCACGCACCGAGTACCGAGACCGACGCCTTGCGGTACCTCGTGGCGCAGTTGGAGGCCGTAGACGCAGCGAGCATCGTGCAGGTAGCCGATCTGGTGATCGCACTTCGAGAGATCCACCCGGCACTGACTCTCAGTCAGGATAGCGTTGTACGCGAGGATGTGGCCGTTCGGATGCAGCGCCTGGCGCCGGTCCGCAAGCATCCGCTCGCGGTGGACCTGCGGATGGACGCCACGGTCACCCTGCCACGGGAAGTGGCCCGCGAGGTGGAGCGCGCGGCGCTGGCCCTGGCCCGTCTGAGTGCCGCTCCTTACGGCGCCGCTGAGTGGAAGTCGTATCACCAGCGGTTCTACGAGCGCTTCGGGATCGGCTCGATGGTGCCCGTACTGGATGTCGTCGCTGACAGCGGGATCGGATTTCCCGACGGCTATCCGGGGTCCGGGGGCTCGGAACGCCGATCACCGGTGTCGAGCCGGGACGAGGCCCTGGTCCGCCTGGCGCAGGGCGCGGCACTGGATGGCCGCTACGAAGTAGCCCTGGACGAGATGCTGATGAAGAATCTGGAGCTGGGACCGGACCGGGTTCGGCTGCCGCCGCATCTGGAGGTGGGGGTACGTGTGCACGCCGCCAGCCTGCACGACCTCCAGCACGGGGATTTCCGGCTGGAGGTGGTGAGCGTTTCCCGAGGTGCGGGCGTCGGAATCGGTCGCTTCCTCAATGTCCTGGAGCCGCAGGACCACGCCCGACTGGCTGTGGAGTTGGCCGATCTGCCGGGTGCCGACGGCGACACCGTGCCGGCGCAGTTGTCGTTCCCGCCGTTAGTGCCGGAGACGGCTCACGTCACCCGCTCCCCGCAGGTCTTGCCGACCGTGATCAGCCTGGAGGAGCACCGTGCTCCCGACGACGAGGTCCTGACAGTCGAAGACCTGGCCGTGGGTTGCGATGGTCGCCGGATGTATCTGGCCGCTCCGGCGCACGGCCACCGGGTGGAGGCCGTAGCCATGCACGCGCTGAACCTGCACACCCACACCCCGCCGCTGGCCCGCTTCCTAACCGAGCTGAGCCGTGCTCAGTGCGCTGCGGTGACGCTGTTCGACTGGGGCGCGGCGCGGGCGATGCCGTTCCTACCCCGACTGCGCTACGGGCGCACCGTCCTTTCCCCTGCCCGGTGGCAGTTGGAAGCGGCCGAGCTACCCGCCCGATCGCAGCCGTGGTCCATGTGGGACGAAGCCCTGACCATGTGGCGGGACACACACCGGTTGCCGCGACAGGTGTACCTGACCGAGGGGGACAGGCTGCTCGCGCTGGATCTGGACGAGCCCGGCCACCGCGTTCTGCTGCGCGTGCACTTGGACCGTGTCGCGCACGCGGTCCTGACGGAAGCCCCGGCCGAAGCCGGTTGGTGCGGTGGCAGGGTTCACGAAGTCGTCGTTCCTCTGAAAACGGCCGAACCGCCGGCGTGGCCGCGCCTGCCGAAGCCCACCCGTGCGCGGATCATCGGGCGGGACCAGGGGCAGACCCCTGCCATGTCGTCGGTACTCCTCGCCAGCCTGTACGGGGATATCCGCCGCCAGGACACCATCCTGGCCGAACACCTCCCGGCCTTGCTCGACCGGCTCGGTCAGCCGCCCTGGTGGTACGTCCGGTTCCGCGACCCCGACCAGCACCTGCGCCTGCGGATCGCTCTACCCGACCCGAAAGCGTTCGGGCGGGCAGCCGGTACGGTCAGCGTCTGGTCCGACGAGCTGCATCACGCCGGACTACTGCGGGAGGTGCGCTACCCCACCTCCTACCCCGAGACCGGCCGCTGGGGCTCGGGGCCGGCGTGGGCTGCCGCCGAGGAGGTGTTCCGCGCTGACTCACGCGCCCTGCTCACCCAGTTCGGCCAACCCACCCGCCCGCATCGGCGGGCACTGGTCGCCGCTCACAGCGTCTCCATCGTCTCTGCCTTCCTGGGCAGCACCGACGCAGGCATGCGCTGGCTCATCGACCACGTTCCGCCCACAGCACCCGAGCCAGTGCCCCGCGACCAGTTCAACGAAGCCGTCCGGGTCACTGACCCCCGCGACGACTGGGCGGCACTTCGCACGGTGCCCGGCGGTACGGCCACCGTGGAGGCGTGGGCTGAACGCGACTTCGCGGTGGCCGCCTACCGGAACCATCTACCCGGCCCGGACACCCAGGGCATCGACACCGACGACGTTCTTGGCTCCCTCCTCCACGTCCACTTCGTACGCGCCGTCGCCGTCGACTTCCCAGAAGAGGCCATCTGCCTGTACCTCGCGCGAGCCGCCGCCCTCGCGTGGACTGCCCGCACCACCGGGAGGCCCGTGTGACGCAGCATCCAGCCGCTGACCTCGCCATGGTGATCAGCGAACGACTCGCCCACCCCGACACTGCCCCCGCCGAGCGGCGCGCTCAGGCGTGGTGGCCGCAGTCGCTCGCACACGGCATTCCCGGCATCGCCCTGTTGCACATCGAGCTCGCGGCTGAAGGACGGGCACCCTGGCAACGCGCCCACGACTGGCTCGCCGCCGCCACTCGAGTCCCCATCACCAGCGGGACCGACAGCCACCCCTACTACGGGGCACCCGCCATCGCCCACGCCCTTGCCTGCGCTGCCGATCGGCTCCCCGGCTCCTACAAGTGCGCCCTCGGCATCCTGGATCAGCAGATCGCCAACGACACCCTCCGCCGCGTGGCCGCCGCGCACCACCGCATCGACGCCGGGCACCTTCCCACTCTGGCCGAGTTCGACGCGCTCCAGGGACTCACGGGCTTCGGCGGCTACCTGCTACGCCGCGACCCCGACGGCGATGCCGTACGCGCCGTCCTCGAATACCTCGTTCGCCTCACCATCCCGATCACCCTCGCCGGGGAGGTATTGCCCGGGTGGTGGACAGCATCGGCGCCCTCCGGACGGGCAGACGACCGGTTCCCCGACGGCCACGCCAACAACAGCGTGGCCCACGGCATCACCGGCGCCCTGAGCCTGCTCTCCCTCGCTGCCCTGCGCGGCACCATCGTTGGCGGCCAGCTCGACGCCATCCACACGGTCTGCGCGTGGCTGGACCGCTGGCGTGTCGAGACCGGCCACGGCCCGACCTGGCCCTACTGGGTGACCCGCGCCGAACTCCGCAGCAACCTGCCCAAGCAGTCCGGGCCACTGCGTCCGTCGTGGTGCTACGGCGGTGCGGGGCTGGGAAGAGTGCAACAACTCGCCGCTCTCGCCCTCGGCGACACCGACCGCCAGCTCCTGGCGGAGATCGGGCTGGTCGGCGCTCTCAGTGATCCGGCCCAGCTCGCGGCGACGACCGACATCTCGTTGTGCCACGGCTTCGCCGGTCTCGCCCACGTTGCCGCCCGCGCGGCCGATGACGCCCTCCCTGAAACTGTCGGCCAACTGCGCGCCCTTATACCCGCGTTGCTTTCCGCCGTCCACCCCCCGGGCACCGACGCGGAACATGTGACCACCGCGCTGATGGGCGCCGCAGACGGCGGCCCAGGACTTCTCGACGGCGCGGCCGGCGTCGCCCTGGCCGTACTCACTCCCAGTGCCGCCGCCCCGCCCAGCTCCGCCTGGGACGCCTGCCTACTCATCTCCTGACCGCCCATCACCAGCCTGAGGACGCCGGATGCCAACCGCTCGCTGGCACCAACACAACATCGAGTTCCCCGACCGCGAGACCGCCCAGCAGGTCGTCGCCGACGCCATCGGCCCCGCCCTGCTCTCCGCCGGAACCGGAGGTCTCCTCCACGGCTGGTGGTACTTGAACAAGCAGCCTTGGCCGCTGCGCTACCTGACCGACGCTGCCATCCCGGGCGTCATCAACGACCTGCTCAACACGCTGGCCGCCCAAGGCCAGATCGTCAGCTGGACACCCGGGATCTACGAACCCGAGACATTCGCCTTCGGTGGCGACGCAGCCATGGACGCCGCCCACGCGCTCTTCCACCACGACAGCCGCCACCTGCTCACCTACGCCCCGTCCCCCACCGCCGGGCATCTGGGCCGACGGGAGACCGTGATCCTGCTGTTCAGCGCAATGATGCGGGCCGCCGGCCTGGACTTCTACGAGCAGGGCGACGTCTGGGACAAGGTCGCCAAACTGCGCCCGGCCTCTGACCCCCGTCCTTCCGAGCTCCCTGCCGAGAAGGTCACGGCGATGCGCCGGCTCATGACCGTCAACGTCCGAGCCCTGTGCAACCCAGACGGTCCGCTCGCCGGGCATGACCCGTGGGTGACCGCCTTCGAGCAGGCCGGGCAGACGCTGGCTCACCTGGCGCGTCGCGGCGCGCTGACCCGGGGACTGCGGGCCGTCCTGGCTCACCATCTGATCTTTCACGCCAACCGCGCCGGCCTCCCCGTGGAGGACCAAAGCGCCATGTCAGCACTAGCGAGAGAAGTAGTCATGGGAACGAGTGACAACGTCGCGTCTTCGCCCGGCGCGGCCTCCGAGCGCACTAGCCTCGACGAGGTGAACAGCGACACGATCGAAGAGATCGACACCGCCGCCGAACGCCTCCGCAACGTCCTGGTCGACCAGGTCATCACGGAGGGGCGTGTGCACACACCTCGCATCGAGGCGGCCATGCGGACCGTGCCCCGCCACGTGTTCGTCCCCGAGGTGTCCCTCGAAGAGGCATACACCAATTCGACGGTCGACATCAAGCAGAACAGCGATGGGACGTCGATCAGTTGCGCATCGCAGCCAGGCGTCGTCGGGCTCATGCTGGAACAGCTCCAACCTCAACCTGGCAACAAGGTACTCGAATTGGGTGCCGGCACCGGCTACAACGCCGGGCTGCTCGCCCACCTGGTCGAAGGGGGCGGCCACGTCACCACGATCGACGTGGACGACGACCTCGTGGAGGGTGCCCGGTCACACCTGGCCACGGCGGGGATCGAGAACGTCACCGTCCTGCGGACCGATGGAGCGCTCGGCCACCCCGACGGCGCACCGTATGACCGTATTGTCGCCACGGTCGGTGCGCACGGTGTCCCGCACGCCTGGATGAAGCAGCTCGCGCCCGGCGGTCGGCTGCTCGTGCCCCAGCGACTGCGGGGTAGCGTGTCCCGATCCATCGCCTACGAGCGCAAGAACGGTGCCTGGGTCTCCATCCGTAGCGAGATGAACACCTTCATGCCGCTGCGCAGGGGAATCGCCGACGACGAGCGACGCATGATCCCGGTGGCCTCGAACGGCTCCGTGCGCCTCCAGACCAACAGCGAACAGCCGGTCGATGCGGACGCTCTGGCCGACGTGCTCGACCAGCCTCGTACCGTGCTCTGGGCTGACGTCTTCTACCGCGCCATGGAGTCGCCCGAGTGGATGGAACTCTGGCTGTCCTGCACGCTGCCCAGCGGCCTGAACCAGATGCCCTTCAAGCGGGAGACCGTCGGCGACCTGCTCACCGAGGACCCGTACCCGAGTTCCACCGCAGTGTTCGAGAAGGGCGCACTCACGTATCTCGCCCGACGCCTGTCCCCCAAGCGCACCCCCGAAGGCGGCAAGCTGTGGGAGTTCGGGGTCGTCGGACACGGGCCCGGCAGCGACGAGTTGGCCGACCGAGTAGCCGAGTCGATGCGCACCTGGGACCGCGAGTACCGGGACCGCGAGGCCCAGTTCGAGATCCAGCCCCTGACCGCCGCGCCCGTCAAGCCCGCCCCTGGCCGGTTCACCATCGACACTCCGCTCAACCGGATCGTCGTCGCGTGGCAGTGAGTCGGCCTCTGGCCGGATAGCGCCACAGGTCCCGCTGGCCACACGCCTGTGGCTGGCGGGACCCGTAGGACCGGACAGCCGGTCCGGCCCCAGCGCCCGCGCATCCAAACGGTCGTCCGAGAGGAACACATGGACCCCCACGGACCAATAGCCCGGCGCTTCCCGCTCGTGGCACGAGCCCGGCCGGGATGCCTCCCGCTCCCCGCCCGGGTCGGCAAAATCCGCAAACTCGCTGACGAGGCCGAGCGGGAGGCGGACCAGGGCGTTGCCTCCAGCATCTTCAACCAGGCAGCGCTCCTGGCCTCCGATCTCGGGCTGCCCGACACTGCCCGGTACTGGTGCCACCGGCACGCCGCTGCCTACCTGCGCTTGTGCCCTCTGGGCGGCATGGACGCGATCCGCAACCTCGAACCGATCATCAACCTCGCCCGGCTCCACATCCGTGCAGGCCACGGAGACCAGGGCCACCGGCTGCTCCTTTCCCTCTACGAAGCCGTCACCGAAAGCAAGGCAGCCGTCCTCGACGGAATCACCGTGCCGGCCAACCTGACCGCCACCGACGCGGATCGCCAGGAAGTGCGCCAGTGGCTGTGGCGGGTCATCATCGCCGACGGCACGCGCGCCCTGACCGCGTCGGGACGCTGGCGGGACGCCCTCGCCCATGTCCGGCAGCACCACGGCATCGGCAAGCACATGCTCGACGGCCGCCAAGTCGCCGTCCTCGCGCTCGCCACCACCGGCGACCACGCCGGCGCTCAGCAACTCCTCTCCGACACCGCCCCGGGCGAACCCTGGGAGAACGCCGTAACTGCCTGCCTCACCGTCCTGTGCCGGCCTCCCGGCCACCGGCCCACCGATGAGGAGATCGACAGCCTGCTGACGCGCTGCCGCCAAGTCGGCTTTCGCGCGGATCTGGTGGTGTTCCACACCCGCCTGACGCTGTCGGCCATCGACGCCGTCGGTCGCGACCGCCACCGACGCGTGCAAACTCAGGTGGCACAGCTGGTCGACCAGATCCTGGAGGTCGGCGACGGGTACGCGGCACGAGACGTGCTCACCCATGCCGCGTGTGCGCTCCTGATGACGGACCGCCAGAGATACTCCCTCACCCAGGTACTGGATGCGTGCGCGCTCGATCGCCGAACAGTTCCGCCCGAGCTGGACAAGGACCTCTCCGCTTCCCTCGACCGAGCCGAAGCGGTCATCACCGGCCAGTCGGTGCACGTGGATGACGGCCGGATTCTGACCGACCCGCAGTCGACCGGGCCGTGACCCAGCCCGAGGCGCAGCCTCAGCCCGCTGAGCAGCTCACCGCCGAACCAAGAGCTGAACAGCCAGCTCGCTCAGCTCCGCCATGAGAAGCAGGAGCTCGAACGGAGACTCGCCGAGACCAGCGACGACCTCGTCGCCGCCCGAGCGAGCCTCAGGAGGATGATCCGAAGCGAGAACTCACACCAGCGGCCGAGCGTCGGCGGGCACGTAACTGGTTCTAAGGACCTGTGTTGGCCCCACCGGAGGGCTGCGGTGGGACGCCATCTGCGCTCCGAGTCCAAGGAGCGCAGATGGCGCGGATGACCGAGGTGGAGATGTTCGCCGCGATCCGGCGGGACACACGGCTTGAGGGTACGGGCGTCCGGGCGCTCGGCCGGAGGTACGGAATCCGTCGCCGGGCGGTGCGGAAGGCACTGCAGCGCCCTGACAGGCCGGGGCGGTTCTTCGTCCTGGGCAAAACGGGGACAGAAAGAGGACGCGTTCGCGGCGCCTCAGTCGAGACAGAACTCGTTGCCCTCGATGTCCTGCATCGCGATGCACGACTCATTGACGCCATCGGCACGCAGTAGTTGCACGCGCACCGCACCGAGCGCCGTCAGCCGTGCGCACTCGGCCTCGAGTGTGGCGAGGCGTTCTTCGCCCACGAGCCCGGTGCCGACCCGCACGTCGAGATGCAGCCGATTCTTGACGGCCTTGCCTTCGGGAACGCGCTGGAAGTACATGCGCGGGCCCACACCTGAGGGATCCATGCAGACAAACGCCGAACCCTGGCGCTCAGGCGGCAGCGAGCGATTGAAATCGTCCCACGTGGCGAACCCCTCCGGTGGCGGCGGTACGACGTACCCCAGCACCTCGCACCAGAAACGGGCGACGCGCTCAGGTTCCGCGCAGTCGAAGGTGACTTGGAACTGCTTGATCGATGACATCCGTCCTCCGTAACGCGTGCTGTTCACCGAGACCCCGGATGTCATCGCCTCGTGGAGAGCGGACGCGCCGCCAGGGATGCATCGATGTCCACCTCGTCGTCGTGCGACTTGGTGATCTCGGTCACGGCGGGCAAGCCTGCCACCTGGCCACCCGAGGCTCAACCAATTTTCCGTCTGCGCACCGGGACCGTGCCTGACATGCCTGAGAGCAGCCGTGCCGTCCGACGCGGACAGCGGCCAGGAGCTGCGATTCGTTCCCCTGGCCGGGCGGGGGCTTCGCGGTGTGCGAGCCCCTCATGAGCGCGGAGGGCGGGCGGCCGGGGCGGGGGTGAGGGCGAGGACGGCGAGGTCGTCGGCGAGCAGGCGGGCGTAGTCGTGGACGTCCTGGGCGAGGAAGGAGACCAGGACGTCCGGGGCGGTGCTGCCGAGGAGGGCCAGCCGGCGGGCCAGCGGGTAGAAGGCGCCGACGGCGTCGCGGGCCTCGCTGACGCCGTCGGTGTAGAGCAGCAGGGTGTGGCCCGGTGGCAGGGCCACGGCCGTGGGCTTGGGGGGCGGGTCCATGGAGCGGAGGTGGCCGAGGCCGAGCGGCAGTTCGTCCGGGCAGACGACCGGGGCGATGGTGCGGCCGGAGAGCAGCAGCGGGGCGACATGGCCCCGGTTGATGATCTCCACGCAGTCGGAGCCGGGCCGGTACTGGACCAGGACGGCCGTCACGAACAGCTCGTCGTCCCCGCGGTCGGCGGCGTCGCGCAGCACCGCGCGGTCCAGCTGCTCGGCGAGTTCGACCAGGTCGGCGGTGTCGTGCGCGGTCGCGCGGAAGGCGCCGAGCACGTCCGCCACCGTCCGGACCGCGCCCAGGCCCTTGCCCCGGACGTCGCCGAGCAGGACCCGGACCCCGAAGCGGGTGTCGCACACCTCGTACAGGTCCCCGCCGACCAGCACCTCGGCCTGGGCCGGGCGGTAGAGACCCGCCACCCGCAGGCCTCCGGCCCGCTCGGGGACCGGGCGCAGCACCGTGCGCTGGAGCGTCTCGGCGACCGTGCGGACGCGCAGCAGATGGCGGTTCTGCCGGATCCGCTGCCAGGACAGGGCGGTGCCCATCACCCCGGCCAGCAGCGTGGAGATGTAGACCCAGACGTGGTGCTGCTCGTCGAGGTGCCCGGCCCGCATGGCCAGCGCGATCTGGAGCACCAGGGCGCCGCCGGTCGCCGAGGCGGTCATGACCGGCCCGTAGCTGAACGCCACCACCACCGGCAGCGCGGTCAGCAGGAAGCCGGCCGCGACCGCGTCCGGGACGATCGCCTCCGCCACCAGGTCGAGCACCAGCAGCACGAAGGGCAGCCAGAGGACCCAGCGCGGCACACTCGGTTCCACGGGCGCCGACCGGGGCGGGCGAGGCGCTGCGGGCACGGCGGGGACCTCCTCGCGAACCGGTCCGGGATGACCGGTTTCGTCCCTCCATGTTCCCTTACCGACGGCCCTGTGACCCCATGCTTTGGTCCCGGCCCCTTGGGCCGAACGCCCCCGGTCAGGGGCGGTCAGCGGACGGTGACCGGCAGGGTGTCGAAGCCGCGCAGCAGCAGGCGGTCCCGCCGGGTGGCGACGCCGCCGGGGGCGAGCCGGGGGAAGCGGTCGAGCAGGGCCCGCACGGCGACCTCGGCCTCCAGCCGGGCCAGCTGGGCGCCCAGGCAGTAGTGCGGCCCGCCGCCGAAGCTGAGCGGCCGGCTGTCGGGGCGGCCCGGGTCGAAGACCTCCGGGCGGTGGTGACGGGCCGGGTCGTGGTTGGCCGCGGCGAGCAGGACGACCACCAGGGTGCCGGGCGGCGCGGCCAGCCCCTCGACGGTCAGGCCCTCGGTGCGGGCGATCCGCGAGGTGAGCTGGACCGGGGAGTCGTAGCGCAGCACCTCGTCCGTGAAGGCGGCCGGGGTGACCGCTCCGGTGCGCAGGCCGTCCGCCACCCCGGGGTGGCGGAAGAGCTGGGCGAGCCCGTTGCCCAGCAGGTTGGTGGTGGTCTCGAAGCCGGCCACCAGCAGCAGCACCAGGTTGGCCAGCAGCTCCTGGCCGGAGAGCCGGTCCGGGTCGTCGACGGAGATCCGGACGAGGTCGCTGACCAGGTCGTCCTGGGGGCGGGCGAGCCGCTCGGCGGCGAGTGCGGTGAAGTAGCCGGCCAGTTCACCGGCGGCCTCGTCGGCGGCGGCCAGCTCGGCGAAGTCCTGGATGAACTCCAGGGCGACGGTGAGGTCCGAGGCCAGGCCCCGGAAGCGGTAGCGGTCCCGCTCGGGGACGCCGAGCAGTTCGCATATCACTCCGACCGGCAGCCGGAAGGCGAAGGCGTCCATGAAGTCGACGGGCGCGCCGTCGGCGCCCTGCTCGGCCATCTCGTCGAGCAGCCGGCCGACCGCCGCCTCGACGGCCGGCCGCAGTGCGGCGACCCGGCGGGCGGTGAAGACCGAGGCGATCAGCGAGCGGACCCGGGCGTGGTCGGGCGCGTTGCGTTCCAGGATCGAGCCGCCGAACAGGGCCAGCGACGGGTGCCGGGCGTACTCGGCGTCCAGGTCCTCCCGCGGCTCGGCGCCGGTGACGCCGAAACCGGGGTCGCGCAGCACCGCGTCGACCGCCGTGTGCCCGATCGCCAGGACGGTGCCCGGCCCGGCGGGCACCGCGGCGCCGAGCTCGTGCGCCCTCGCGTACAGCGGGTACGGGTCCGCCCTGCCCTCCCGCGTCAGCAACTGCTCGATGATCGCCGCGCCGTCCATCCGGTGCTCCCTCCCCAGGCTCTGCCCCCGCCCGGATAAACCTCCGGTGGAGGCGCCGGAGTTCCCCGGCCGCCCGGGTTCGCCGCCTGGCAGGGCCGCCGCCGTCCGGGTTCGCCGCCGGGCGGGGCCGCGGTCGGTACCCTGACCGCATGGAGATCTGGATCAACCCGCGCTGCGGGAAGTGTCGGGCGGCGCTCGGCGAGCTGACGGCCGTCGGCGCCGAGTTCACCGTGCGGCGCTACCTGGAGGACCCGCCCAGCGCCGCCGAGCTGGAGCAGGTGCTGGAGCGGCTGGGGCTGGAGCCGTGGGACATCACCCGGCTCGACGAGCAGGCCGCCAAGGACCTGGGCATGAAGCAGTGGACCAGGGAGCCGGGCGACCGGGCGCGGTGGATCGCCGCGATGGCCGAGCACCCGATCCTGATCCAGCGCCCGATCATCACCGCGGACGACGGTCACGCCGTCGTGGCCCGGACCCCCGAGGCCGTCAAGTCCGTCCTGCCGTAGGGCCGGTCCTGTGGAACTCCGCCGGGCCCGCTGATCCGACGGGCTCCACGGCACCGGCCCCCGCGCACGCCGGGAGCCGCCGCACCGGCTCCGCCCGGGTGCCAGGACGTGATCCACAGGTGGCCGCCGTGTGCACCACCTGTTCCAGCTCCAGCCGGAAGGCGTGGAACGGGCCGGGCGGCGGCTCCGCCGGATCCGCCGGACAGGCGGGCGGACGGCGGTGAAGCGGACGGCCCGGGCAGGTGGCATGGGCGGACCGCGGTGGGCAGGCGCGGACGGCGGCGTTGTCGGTGCCCGCTGCCAGACTGGCCGGGTGACCACCACGACCACGTACATCGCGTTCCTGCGGGCGATCAACGTCGGCGGGCGGACGGTGACCATGGAGCGGTTGCGGGCGCTCTTCGCCGAGCTCGGCCTCGGCGGCGTCCGTTCGTACATCCAGAGCGGCAACGTCTTCTTCAGCACCGACGAGCCGGACCGTGCCGCGCTGACCCGGCGGATCGAGGAGCACCTGGCCGACGCGCTCGGCTACCCCGTCCCGGTGCTGCTGCGCACCGTCGAGGAGGTGGCGGCCCTGCTCGACGCCGAGCCGTTCGCGGGCATCGAGGCCACCCCGGACGTCCGGCTGATGGTGGTCTTCCTCTCCGAACCGCTGCCCGTGGACCTCACCGTCCCGTTCACCTCGCCGAAGGGCGACTACGAGGTCGTCGGCGCCGATCCCGGTACCGCCTACGTGGTGATCCACCTGCGGGGCGGCCGGATGAACACCAACCCCGGCACGCTCTTCGGCCCGTCCTACCCGGGGCTGAGCACCTCCCGTTTTCTGCACACCACCGCCAAGATCCTGGCAGCGGCCAGGAAGACCTGACACCCGGCCCCTGGAGGTCCCCTTGCCCCGGTCCGCGCTCACCGCGCTCGCCGCGCTGCTCGACCGCTCGCTCGTCCAGATCGCCGAGGCCGCGGCCGACGGGCGGACCTTCGACCGCAGCCTGATCGTCCGGGTGTCGGACGTCTGGGACAACAACACCCTCCCGCTGTTCGCCGCCGCGACCGGACGGACGGGCCTGCGACGGGAGCAGGGGGCGCGGCGGGCGCTGCGGTGGATGGCCGGATTCGGCGACGACCGGTACGTGTGGATGGTGGAGCAGTCCGCAGCGGCCGGGCACCCGGTGGCGGGGCTGATACCGGCGCCGTCGGCGCGGCACCGAGGGCCCTACCGGGACTACCTCGGCCAGGTCCAGCCGGCCTTCGGCCCGCTGACCGAAGCGGCGCTGGCGGACTACGACCTGACGGACTGCCGGATCCTGGGCCTACAGGTGGAGCTGGTCGGCGAGCGGTTGGAAGCCGACCTCGCGCTGACGGCACCGCGCCGCTACGACTGCGGTGAGCCCGCCTGGGGGGAGGCGGAGCTGGCTCTCGCGCTGGAGGCGGTCGGGGAGCTGGAGTTCACCGCGGACAGCACCACCACCACGGGGGCGCTCGACTTGCATGTCGGCCCGGCGGGCGTCGAGTTGACGCTCGCCGGGCATGGCCGGCTGGTCGCCGAACGGGCCGACCTCGGGATCGCCGACAGCCACTGGCACCTCTCGTCGGCGGGCCGGGCGGCGGACGCGGTGACGCCCCCGCCCGGGAAGGACCGGGAGAGGCCGCCACCGCTCTTCCTCCGCGAGTCCGGGGCCGCCCGGTCGGCGGCCGTCCTGCTGCATCGGGCGATGCTGGAGATCCGGTCCGCCCGGTACGCCTCCCACGCCTCCCGGCGGCGGGTGCTGGCGCTCTGCCGGATCTTCGACGGGGCCGGCACGGAGCTGCTGGCCGCGGCCCGACGCGGCGAGGCCGGGTTCCGTTCGCTCGTCGAACGGTGGGTGGAGCGCGGGGGCGACGCCTGGGCCCGCTGGTTCGCGGAACAGCTCTCGACGAGGTCGCACCACGGCCGGACCGAGCGGTGGGTGGCCGGCCTGGTCGAGGAGTCGAGGGCACGGCAGGCCCCGGCTGCCGAGGCCCGGCGCCGCCCGCCGGAGGTCGCGGCGCTGCGGCTGCTCATAGTCCACTTCGACGGCCACCGCGGCCACCCCGGCGGGCCCGCCTCCGCGGTCGTCCACCTCGCGGTGCCGCCCTCCCCCGAGGACGGGGGCGCCTGGGGGCTGCTGACGGCCGAGGTGAACCGGTTCGAGCGTCTACGGCTCGGACCGGGGGCGTTCACCGGTCCGGCCCCGGTCGGGCGCGGGCCCGGGAGCCTGAGCCTGGGCACCGGGTTCACGGTGTCCCGGCGGTCCCGGGAATCTGGACAGGTGGGTGCGGCTGAGCCGACAATCGGGCCATGACGTCTCCTGAGATCCGGACACATGTGGTCCGGCCGTCCGAGGCCGAGCGGGAGCAGGCTCTGGGGGTCCTGCGGGACGGCGCGGGCAGCGGACGGCTGTCGCACGACACCTTCCTCGGGAGGATGGAGATCGTGCTGCACGCCGGCAGCCGGGCCGAGCTTGACGCGGCGGTGGCGGGCCTGCCGGCCGGGAACCCGGTCGGGCGGTTCGTGCTGCGGACGGTGGGCTGGATCTCCTCGTTCGGGGCGCGGCTGCGCGGAGCCTGGCGGCTGGAGCGGCTGCCGGGGCTGAGTCTGCCGCAGGCCGGGGCGCGGCAGCTGACGATCGGCCGGATCCCCGGCTCGGGGCTGCGGCTGCTCGACGCCTCGGTGTCCCGGCAGCACGCCGAGCTGCGGCACGAGGGCGGTGGCTGGGTGCTGTACGACCTCGGCTCCACCAACGGCACGCATGTGAACGGCCTTCGGATCGCGGGCGGGGTACGGGTGCGGCCGGGTGACCAGGTGCGGTTCGGGAACCTGGAGTTCCGGCTCGCGGCGGGCTGAGACCGGCGCGGCCTGAACGGTGATTCCGGTGAGCGGTCAGTGCGGCGGCGTGGCCGGCGCGGTCAGTGCGGGAACTGGCGGGGCGGCCGCTGGGCCGGCAGGCCGTCGCGGAACTCCTCGATGACGGAGCTGATCTGACGCATCAGCACGGTGTGCTCGATCAGGTCCAGATAGCGGTGCTCGGCGGCCAGGGCCTCGACGGTGACGCCGAAGTAGAGCGTCATCAGCGGATTGACGAAGAGCGGGCTCTGCCCGGTCCGGTCGGTGAACCGGACATCGCCGAACTCGCCGCGCAGGGCGGCCGCCACCGAGCCGTTGACGATGCTGGGGTGTTCGGGGAAGGCGGCCCGGGCGTGCTCGACCGCGTCCAGGTAGAGCGCGCCCTCCCGGCTGTCCCGCGGGATCGAGAAGGCCCCGAGATAGCCGCCCGCGCGATCCAGGGCAGCGAGGTTCTCCAGCACCAGTGCGTGGTTGACCCCGTGGAAGGCGTCGATGCCGAAGCCCAGACAGGCGACCAGCCGCTCGGGTATCCCGTCGAGCCCGGCGACCGCGCCGAGGCTCGCCATGTCCTCCTCGGGAGTGCCGAGCCCCGACTCGTCGCCGCGCATCAGGATGTCGGTGCCGCCGTCGACCAGCAGGATCGCGTCGACGCCGAGGTGGCCGGTGAGCGCCCGGTAGGCGTCCCGCAACGGCTGGACCCCGACCGCGGCGAACGCCCAGACGGTGTCGGGCATGCCGTGCCGGTGCAGCCAGCGCGCCAGGGTGCGCTCCGGGAAGTACCCCTCGGGGGCAGCGGTGTCGGGGCGGATCCGGGCCACGTCGGGCTCCAGCCAGACGTCGGTGGGCAGTCCGTAGAGGTGGCTGAAGGAGAGGCTGGCGAGGTGCACCTCCTTGCCGGCCGCGCGCAGGGCGAGGGCGATCGGCAGTCCCGCGTACACGTCGAAGCCGCCTCCGGCGCCGGCGATCAGAATGCGCTCGGCGGCCAGCAGGCGGGTGATCAGCGGGGGTTCGAGCAGAGAGGCCACCGAGGGAGGGTAGCAGCGGCCCCCGGCCGGCGCGGTTGTCAGTGCCGGGTGCGAGGATGCGGGCATGAAGCAGGAGACGGCTCTCACCCCCGATGTGCTGCGCGACGCCGAGGAGCGTGCCCGCGAGTTGATCCGGTGCGGCTTCCAGGAACCGGACGAGATAGCCGAGTCCCTGGTCGATGAACTCGACGACCAGGGGGTGACCCAGGAGGAGGCGGAGCGGATCGTCGCCCCGCTGTGGCAGGAGCGGCTGGCCGAGCAGGCGTCCTGGCCGGAGACCACGGACGTGGACCGGCTGGAGGAGGCCTTCGACGCGCTGGAGGAGCAGGGCATCGTCGCGGCGATGGACTTCACCTGCTGCGGCAGTTGCGGGTACGAGGAGATCGGCGGCGAGGCCGACGAGGACTCGCGCGGGTTCGTCTTCTTCCACCAGCAGGACACCGAGGCGGCGGCCGCCGGGCACGGGCTGACGCTGCGGTACGGCGGGTTCCGCAGCACCGAGGAGCCGACCGCGCTCTCGGAGCGCCGGACGGCGGAGATCGGCCGCGAGGTGGTGGCGGCGCTGGAGGCGGTGGGCCTGCCGGTGGAGTGGGACGGTTCACCGAGCAACGCGATCACCGTCACCCCGCTGACCTGGCTCAACCGCCTGCCCGAGTAGGGCCGGCACCCTCAGCGGGCACCACCGGTCAGCGGCTGACGTGGAGTTCGGCGTAGTGGTCGCCCGCGTTGGCATTGCGGAGTACGACCTTCGCCTTGCCGATGGCCGTCTCGGTGTCCTCGGTGACGGTCTTGCTCTCGTCGCCGAGCTTCACCTCGGCCGATGTGTCGGTGATGTGACTGACCGTCAGCTTGACGGTCTTGTCGCCGCCGAAGACCTCGACGGTGTGGGTGGAGTCGCCACCCTCGGTGCGGACGACGACATCGCAGCTGTTGTCGTTGGTGCAGAGTGAGGCGGACGCCTTGCAGGCGGTGAGTCCGGTGCCGATCAGCAGGACGGCACCGACCGCGAGAGCGGCCGAACGGATCCGGGCGGGGCGCGGAGTGGTCGCGGTGGTCATGGCTTCGACGGTAGGCGGCGGGCCGTACGGCGCCATCGGTCGCCGGCGGTACGCGCCCCCTGGCCTGGCCCGGAGTGGCCGGACGGCCGTGACCCCGAGGCGAGTGGGTCGAATCCCCTAGGGGGTGCGGGAGTTGGAGCTCACCACAGGCTCTGCGCGGAGCTCCGGCACAGGACTGCGGCACAGGACTGCGGCATAGGCCACGGGCACCGCGCCGAGGCATGTGCCACGCGCGTAGATCAAGGGCCCGCGAAAGAGCCCCCGGTCACTCGAAGGCGGCGCCCCAACCGTCGACCGGGCCCCAGAGCGGAGCGGTGCAGCGCTGGTAGGTGGCCTGCCAGTGCGGCCAGTTGCGGGCCACGTCGTCGTCGCAGTCGGCCAGCAGACGCTCGACCAGCGACGGCTCGACCTCGTCCAGCAGCCAGGCCAGCGCGTCGGCGGTGCCCGGGCCGTCGGCCGCGCAGAGCAGCTCCAGGAACTCGGGCAGGCCGCCGACCCGGGAGGAGACGGGGAACACCCGCTCCATCCCCGGCAGCAGCTGACGCTCCTCGATCCGCAGATGCGTCTCCAGCCGGGCCGCCAGGTCCTCCATCGCGTAGGCGACCGGCCAGACGCTGCCCGCGTCCCGGCTGGCGATCCGCACCAGGGTGGTGACCCGGGTGAAGGAGTGGTCGAGGTTGTGGTGGTCGGCCTCCAGCCAGTTGAGCAGCAGCCGCAGTTCAGGGGCGAAGCGGCGCGCGATCGGCCAGATCCGGGTGTCCTGCTGCTCGTGGTGGCAGGTCAGCATCGCGGTGACGAAGTTCCAGTGCCGTAGTAGCGCCGCCCCCTTGTCGTCCTCGCCGGGCTGGAGCAGCCGCAGCGCGTTGGGCAGCCGGGCCAGGTCACGGCGGAGCGCGCTGTGGACCAGCCGCAGCCCGGCGAACCGCACGGTTTCCGGCTCCTCGGCGGCCCGCTCGTGCTGCGGACCCGCCTGGGCGGGAACGGACGGGGAGGCGACGGGCAGCAGGTAGCTCGGCATGGCACTCTCTTCACGACTTGGCACGGTTGGAGGAACGCGGTCCCACCACAGTGGTCACAGTCGATCAGAGGCGAATCAATGTCCGATTGACGTGCAGGTCAACGGCCTTCCGGAAGCCCGCCGCGGCCGGCCCGCAGACGGCCCGCAATCGCCCGCGGAGGGCCCGCCGGCCGGTGACGACCGGCCGGCGGGCCCCGTCCCGGCGGTCAGTCGGCGGCCGGGCCGGCCAGGTTCCTGGTCAGCCACTGCAGCATGTCCGGGATCATCTTCTTGAAGTCGCTGGTGAGGTGCTTGCCGCCCGCCTGCTCGTAGTACTCGACGGACAGCGGCGCGGCGGCCTTGGCGACCCAGGCCTTGACCAGCTTCGTCTCGTAGGCGTTGGCGCCGCCCGCGGTGGCGAGCATCTTCACGTCGGCCCTGCCCTGGGCGACCAGCACGTCGGGGCTGTTGGCCAGCCGCTCGGCGTCGTGTCCCTTCCAGAGCGGCGAGTCCGGGTTGAAGTAGCCGTCGATCGGCACGGCGGCCTTGAACGTGTCCGGGTGCTGGAGGGCGAGCTTGGCGCTGCAGAACGCACCGGTGGAGGCGCCCATCAGGCCCCAGCCGTCGCGGCCCTTGACCGTACGGAAGTTGGCGCGGACGAAGTCCGGGATGTCCTCGGCCATCCAGGTGCCCATCTTGGGCTGCCCGGGGATGTCGGCGCACTCCAGGGCCTTCTTCTCGTCGGCCTCGAGGTTCTGGACCGGCATGATCATGATGAACGGGTGCGCCTTGCCGGCCTTGGACAGCTCGGCGTCGATCTCCTGGATCGGCAGCTGGTTGTCGGTCCAGGTGTTGTAGCCGTTGCTCTGGCCGCCCGCGTAGAGGGTGAGGACGGGGAAACCGGTCCTGGCGAACTTCGGGTCGTTGTACTCGGGCGGCAGCCAGACCCAGACCCGGCCGGAGACGCCCGACTTGGGGCCGTTCAGCGTGGTCACCATGATCTGGCCGGCACCGGTGTCGCGGGCCTTCGAGAGGGCGGCGGACGGTCCGGTGGGCATCAGCACCTTGCTCGGGGCGGCCGGGGCGGCACTGGTGGGCGCGGCGGAGGTGCTGCCTCCGGCCGGGGTGCCCGGGGCGGCCGTCCCGCTCGCGCCCGCCTTGCCCTCGGCCTTGACGCCGTCCCCTTTCCCACTGCCGTCCGTACTGCCACAGGCGGCCAGCGAGGCGGCCAGGGTGAAGGCGGCGGCACCGGTCAGAACGGCGCGGAAACGGGTGGACTGCGGCTGCACGGTGAGAACTCTCCGACCAGTGTCACGCCCGCTCCGTCGGGAGCCGGGCGGCGGCCCCCGGGTGGGGCCGGACAGGCCCGGGGCGCGGCATCGTACAGCGGTCCCCGGAACGGCGGCGCGCCGTCCCTCGCGGTGGTGCGCCGTCCTGCGATCTTATGACGTGGGCCGGGGCGGGCCGGTTGCGCCAGGGCCAGCGTCGATCCAATGTTTGTCCCCGATCGGGTAAAGGCCCGCGGCCCGCCCCTGCCGGACGGCGGGGGTCGCCCCCCGCCGTCCGGGGGGGCACGGCCGGGGAAAGCCCGGCCAGGGAGGACGGGCCGGGCCCCCGGGCCCTTCCAGCAGTGACACGGAGCCCGGGATCGGGAACGATCGGGGCAGCCGCCCGAGACCCGTGGAGCCCACCATGCCCCAGCAGATCGCCGTCGTCACCGGAGCCGGCAGCGGGGTGGGCCGCGCCGTGGCGCTGGAGCTGGCCGCCGCCGGCTGGCAGCTGGTGCTCGCCGGGCGGAGGTCCGAACCGCTGCGCGGAACGGCCCGGCTGAGCGGCACCGCCGCCGCCGTGGTGCCGACCGACGTCACCGACCCGGCGGCGGTGGACGCCCTCTTCGACGAGACCGCCGGGCGCTTCGGCCGGCTCGACCTGCTGTTCAACAACGCCGGCACCTTCGGCGCGCCCGCGCCGGTCGACGAACTGGACATCGCCGAGTGGCGGGCCGTGGTCGACCTCAATCTGACCGGGGCCTTCCTCTGCGCGCGGGCCGCGTTCCGGCTCATGAAGGCCCAGGACCCGCAGGGCGGCCGGATCATCAACAACGGTTCGGTCTCGGCGCACGCGCCGCGCCCGCAGTCGATCGCCTACACCGCGACCAAGCACGCCGTCACCGGGCTGACCAAGTCGCTGTCGCTGGACGGCCGCCCGTACCGGATCGCCTGCGGGCAGATCGACATCGGCAACGCCGCCACCGACATGACGGCGGCGATGAGCGTGGGGGTACGGCAGGCGGACGGCCGGATCGCGGTCGAGCCGACCATGGACGTCGCCGATGTGGCCCGGACGGTACGGCACATGGCCGGGCTGCCGCTGGAGGCGAACGTGCAGTTCGCCACGGTGATGGCGACGGCCATGCCGTACATCGGCCGGGGCTGAGCACGGGCCGGCGGCCGTCCTGCCCGGGGGTGGAGCGGCCGCCGGCCCGGCCCTACGGCCGCCAGGTGTCGTTCAGGGTCACCCGCCCCGAGGCCGGCACCGTCGCGGCGCGGTTGGCCCCGGACTCCCAGGTCACGGCGCCGGCGGCGTCCTTGCGGAGGTACTTGTACTCGAAGGCGGTGCCGGCGGGCAGCGCCACGTCCAGCTTCCAGACCGGGTAGGCGGCCGAGGAGAGCGGCAGCGCCCGGCCGGTGTCCCAGCCGCCGAGCGCGGCGTTGCCGCCGACCACGTAGAGGTTCTGGCCGTAGCCGGTGGTGGCGTTGACCGCGAAGGACGCGCCGCCGCCCACCGGGGTGCTGCCGCCGCCCGCGCCGACGTACAGCGCGACGGCGTCGCCCGCGCCGACCGTGGCGGTGAACCTGCCGTCCGCGCCGACCTGGTAGGAGGGGCCGGTGCAGCCGCCCGCGACCGGGTCGCCGTGCTGGACGTCGCAGTACGAGCCGGCCGGCAGCGAGGTCAGGAAGGTCTGGGTGACCGGGCCGGACTCGCGGTTGATCACCACGAAGCCCTTGCCGCCCCGGCCGAAGGCGATCGCGTTGTTGCCGTTGGACCACCAGTTGGTGATGCCGGTGCCCGCGACCGCGGTACGGAAGCCCACCATGTTGGCGACCTGCCGCCAGGCGTGGACGCAGTTCCAGCCGTCGGCGTAGCAGGCGTTGACGGTGCCGCCGTTCGGCGGGCCGTCGTCGTGACCGGAGAAGGCGTAGCCGGAGTAGACGTTGGGCGAGCCGTACGGGTGGGCCAGCAGGAAGACGTTGGCCAGGGTGTAGGTGCTGCCGTCCTTGTACGTCAGGGTGGAGCCGTTGCGCTCGGTGTCCCAGTTGTCGACGAAGGTGCGGGCCTTGTCGCCGGGCAGCAGGCCGGTGCCCCAGCCGGCGAGGTCGGCGATCCGGCCGCCCTGGAAGGCGCTCTTCAGCCACGTCCCGGAGCGGAACTCGTCCACGTCGCCGGTGCCGGTGTACTCGGACGGCTGGATCGGCTCGCCCGCGCCGTAGATGACCTCCTGCACCCAGTACGCGCCGGGGCGGGCCGTCCGGGCCTTGATCGCGGCGAGGTCGGCGGCGGCGATGTGCTTGGCCGCGTCGATCCGGTAGCCGTCGACGCCGAGCGAGGCGAGGTCGTCGAGGTAGCGGGCGATGGTCTGCTGGACGTACGGGGAGCCGGTGTCGAGGTCGGAGAGGTTGACCAGCTCGCAGTTCTGCACGTTGGAGCGGTCGGCGTAGTTGCTGATCGCGGTGCGGCAGGAGTGGAAGTCCCAGTCCTGGTAGTACCCGGGGTAGGTGTACTTGGTGTAGTTCGTGCCTCCGGTGCCGGTGCCGGACCCGGCCGACATGTGGTTGATCACCGAGTCGGCGATCACCTTGACGCCAGCCGCGTGGCAGGTGTCGATCATGCTCTTGAAGGCCGTCCGGTCGCCGAGGCGCCCGGCTATCCGGTAGCTGACGGGCTGGTAGGAGGTCCACCACTGGCCGCCCTGGATGTGTTCCTGGGGCGGCGAGACCTCGACGAAGCCGTACCCCTTCGGGCCGAGCGTGTCGGTACAGGCCTTGGCGACGGAGTCGAAGCGCCACTCGAAGAGCGTCGCCGTGACGTCCTTGCCGCCGGGCGGGGCGGCCTGGGCGGCGGGGGCGGCACCGAAGGCCGCGGTGAGTGAGAGCGCGAGCGCCGCGGCGGCGGTGAGCGCGCCGGCCGCGCGGGCGGGCCGGCGGGTGGGGGCGGAGGGGACCACGATGTCTCCTGGGGGCTGAGGTGGGGCAGCCGGGGGTCAATCTGCAGAGAGTTTCTGAAACTTGCCGAAACTTGCAGCGCTGAACCTAGGGCGGGCGGAACGGACCGTCAAGAGCCCTGGCGGAACGTTTCCGCAGCCCCGACCCGGATCGCCTACGACCTCCCGGCCCACGACGGCCACCGCTTACCCGGAGTCCGCCGCCGAACAACCACCCGGACAGCCGCCCGAACAGCCGGAACACGGACGCGGCGACCACGACGACGGGGCCCCGGGCCGACGACGAATTCGTCGGCCCGGGGCCCCGCTCCGAACGGCCTCAGGGCCCCGAACGGCCCTACACCGCGTCCGGACCGCGCTCACCGGTACGGACGCGGATGATGTCCTCCACCGGCATCGCCCACACCTTGCCGTCGCCGATCTTCCCCGTACGGGCGGCCCGGACGATCTCCTCGATCACCCGCTCGGCGTCCGCGTCCGCCACCACCACCTCGATCCGGGCCTTCGGCACCAGGTCGATCCGGTACTCCGCCCCCCGGTACACCTCGGTGTGGCCGTGCTGGCGACCGTACCCGCTGACCTCGCTGATGGTCAGTCCGTGCACACCAATGACCTGCAGTGCGTTCTTGACGTCGTCCAGCTTGAACGGCTTGACGATCGCGGTGATCAGCTTCATGCGAAGGGGCCCTGTCGGACGAGTGCGTGAGCACGGTGGTGGTGGCGTGGGCGGTCGCGCCGCGGCCCAGGACGCCGTGATCGTACGCGGTCCCCGCGTGCGCGGCGAGGCCCGAAGGGGTGAGTTGGCCGTTCCTCGCCCGGACGGAAGCCCGCCGCCCGGTCGATCGCCCGGCCCGGCCCCGTACTCCACGGCGGCGGAGCACCCCGCGGAACGGCGGCGGAGCGCCCCGCGGACGACCGCAGGGCCCGGCAGCCGTGGCTGCCGGGCCCTGCCCCTGTCTTACCTGGTTCTACTGACCGCGGGTCAGCTGGTGGTGATCGCGGTGTCGTCGATCACGAAGCTGGTCTGCAGCGAGACGTCCTCGGTGCCGGCGAACTTCAGGGTGACCGTCTGGCCCGCGTAGGCCGAGAGGTCGAAGGTGCGCAGCTGGTAGCCGGCTGCGGCGTCGACGTTGGAGTAGGTCTTGAGGGTGGTGCCGTTGACGGAGAGGGTCAGCTTGTCGTAGGCGGTGGTGCCGGTTTCGGCGGTGTCGAT
>NZ_JBFBIL010000045.1:0-68777 GCF_040685575.1 Kitasatospora sp. NPDC088351
GGTCCGATATCCGCTCATCCGCAGGCGACTTGACCTGCCCCACCCTCGCCACACCACAACCAACGAGACACCGACCACAAAGTCACCGGCATTGGCCCTAGGCCGGCCGGTGCGCCCGGCCGAACTCCTCGGCGTCCCACCGGCCACCCAGCTCCGGGGCCAGCGAGGCGAGCGCCAGGGCGGCGAAGTCCCCGGCGCCGGCGGCCCGTTCGGGCAGCGCGCCGAGCAGGGGCGCGCCCGCCGAGCGCGGCAGGTCGGCGAGGTTGCACCGGTCGGCGAGGCCGGGCGCGTCCGGCCAGGCGCCGATGACCACCCCGAGCAGGTCGAGGCCGCGGGCGGCCAGCGCCTCGGCCGAGAGGGCGACGATGTTGAGCGTGCCCAGACCGGCCGTGGCCACCAGCAGCACCGCCACCGGCAGGCCGCGGTCGCGGGTGGCCCGGGCCTGGTCGGCCAGGGTGCGGCCCTCGTCGTCGTAGCGGACCAGCAGGCCGCCCGCGCCCTCGACCAGGACGAGGTCGTGGCCCTCGGCGAGCTCCGCGACGGTGGCCGCCACCCGCTCGGGCGAGACGCGGGGCAGCCCGGCCCGGCGGGCCGCCGTGTCCGGGGCCAACGGCTCCGGGTAGCGGCCGAGTTCGCGGGTGGTCAGCCGGCCGGCCAGCCGGGCCACCTCCTCGGCGTCCCCGGGCTCGCCCGGGCCGACGCCGGTCTGCCCGGGCTTGAGCACCGCGACCCGCAGGCCCGCCTGGAGGGCGGCGGAGGCGACGGCGGCCGTGGCCACCGTCTTGCCGACCTCGGTGTTGGTGCCCGTGACGAACAGGATCCGGGCGCTCATCCGGCCACCGCCGCGGCCGTCACGGCGGCGCAGATCCGCGCCACGTCCTCGTCCCCCGTCACATAGGGCGGCATGGTGTAGATCAGGTCCCGGAAGGGGCGCAGCCAGACGCCCTCCCGCGCCGCCGCCTCGGTGGCCGCCGCCACGTCCACCGGGTGGTCCAGCTGTACGACGCCGATCGCCCCCCGCACCCGGACGTCCCGCACCCCGGGCGCGTCCGCCGCGCCCGCCAGGCCGTCCCGCAGGGCGACTTCGATCCGCTTCACCTCCAGCTGCCAGTCCTGCCCGAGCAGCAGGTCGATCGACGCGTTGGCGACGGCGGCGGCCAGCGGATTGCCCATGAACGTCGGGCCGTGCGCCAGCACCGGCATCTCGCCCCGGCTGATCCCGTCCGCGACCTCGCTCGTGCACAGGGCCGCGGCCATGGTCAGATAGCCGCCGGTCAGCGCCTTGCCCAGGCACATCACGTCCGGCGAGACGCCCGCGTGGTCGGCGGCGAACAGGGCGCCGCTGCGCCCGAACCCGGTGGCGATCTCGTCGAAGACGAGCAGCACGCCGTGGCGGTCGCAGAGTTCGCGGAGCATCCGCAGATAGGCCGGGGAGTGGAACCGCATCCCGCCGGCGCCCTGCACCACCGGTTCGACGATCACCGCGGCCAGCTCACCGGCGTGACGCTCCATCAGTTCGTCGAACCGGTCGGCGTATTCGGTGTCCAGCGGGGCGTCGAAGCCGGCCGGCGGCTGCGGCGCGAAGAGCTGGTCGGGCAGTACGCCGCCCCACAGGTGGTGCATGCCGCCCTGCGGGTCGCAGACCGACATCGGGTGGAAGGTGTCCCCGTGGTAGCCGCCGCGCCAGGTGAGCAGCCGCCGCTTCTCCGGGCGGCCGACGGACTGCCAGTACTGCAGGCACATCTTCATCGCGACCTCGACGGCCACCGACCCGGAGTCGGCCAGGAAGACGTGCCGCAGCGGCTCCGGCGTGATCTCCACCAGCCGGGCGGCCAGCCGGACGGCGGGCTCGTGGGTGAGCCCGCCGAACATCACATGGCTCATCCGGCCCAGCTGCTCGCGCACCGCCTCGTCCAGCACCGGGTGTCCGTAGCCGTGGATCGCCGCCCACCAGGACGACATCCCGTCGATCAGCTCGCGCCGGCCGCCCGCGACGGGCTCGGCGAGCCGCAGCCGGACGCCGGACGCGGACTCGACCACGTACGGGGTGGCGGTGCCTGGCATCGGCCCGTACGGGTGCCAGACGTGCGCCCGGTCGAGCGCGAGGAGGGTGTCCGCGGACAGCTGGGTCATGATGAGGGTTCCCCCGGATCGTCAGGCGTTGGGCGCGAGTTCGGTGCCGGCGCCGCGTCGGCGGACCCGGACGAGGCCGTTGCGCGGCTCGTCGTTCTGGTCCTCCTCGGCGGCGGGCTCGTCGCCGTGGCCGCCGCAGGGCCCGCAGCCGCCGCCGGTGCCGCAGGGGGAGACGGCGGCGCCGGGGGCGGCGCCGCAGGAGCCGGCCTGGGCCGTGACGTCCGCGCGGTGCCGGGGCAGGGTGGCCTCGCCGGCGCCCTCGACCTCGAAGCCCGCGTCCTTGATCATGTCGAGGTCGGCCTGCCCGGCCTGGCCCTCGCTGGTCAGGTAGTCGCCGAGGAAGATCGAGTTGGCGATGTGCAGGCCCAGCGGCTGCATCGAGCGCAGGTGCACCTCGCGCCCGCCGGCGATCCGGACCTCGACGTCCGGGCAGACGAAGCGGACCATCGCCAGGATGCGCAGGCAGCGCTGCGGGGTGAGGTTCCACTCCTTGGCCAGCGGGGTGCCCTCGAACGGGATCAGGAAGTTGACCGGCACCGAGTCCGAGCCCAGCTCGCGCAGCGCGAAGACCACGTCCACCAGGTCCGCGTCCGTCTCGCCCATGCCCGCGATCAGGCCGGAGCAGGCGGACAGGCCCGCGCCGTGCGCCTTCCGCACGGTGTCCACCCGGTCCGCGTAGGTGTGGGTGGTGGCGATGTCGCCGTAGGTGCCCTCGGAGGTGTTGAGGTTGTGGTTGTAGGCGTCGGCGCCGGCCGCCTTGAGTCGCTCGGCCTGGTTGTCGGAGAGCAGGCCCAGGCAGGCGCAGATCTCGACCGCCGGGTCGGCGCCCTTGATGGCGGCGATGGTGTCGGTGACCCGGTCGATGTCACGGTCCGTCGGGCCGCGGCCGCTGGCCACCAGGCAGACCCGCTTGGCGCCGCCGGAGACCCCGGCCCTGGCCGCGTCGGCGGCCTGGTCCGGCTTGAGCCAGGTGTACTTGAGGATCTCGGCCTTGGAGCCCAGACGCTGGGAACAGTACGAGCAGTCCTCCGGGCAGAGCCCGCTCTTCAGGTTCACCAGGTAGTTGAGCTTCACCCGGCGGCCGAACCACCGCCGGCGCACCCGGCCGGCGGCCGCGACCACGTCGAGCAGCTCGTCGTCGGTGGTGGCGAGGACGGCCAGGGCCTCTTCCCGGGTGGGGGTTTCGCCGCGCAGGCCCTTGGCGGTGAGGGTATCGAGCAGATCCATGGGCCTGATCCTGCCTGCTGGTCCGTGAGCGACGCCAGAGCAAACCCACCAGAAGATCCAGGGGAGGATGTGCGAGTTGTCACAGTGTCGCAGCTCACGGTAGTGGCGCTGGTCACGTCGGCGAGCCGCGGCCGGTGCGGCCCGTTACCCGTCGGTAGCGGATGATGATCGTCAACGACCGCCCCCGTGATCTGCGCCACCCGCGCACTGCTTAGAATCTGCGCCATGACCACGCAGGGGGAGCGCACCCCGTCATCGGGAGAGCAGGAAGAGCACGGATCCGGCACGCCGGCCGGAGCGTACCGGGGGAGAAGGATCAGTGCCCGCCGGGCCGTGGGCTGGATCGTCGTGGTCGGTGTGGTGGCGGCCGGCGGCTGGATCATCACCCGCCCGACGCCCGGCGACTTCATACCCGGCCTCGGCCCGTCCAGCAAGGACGCGAGCAAGACGCCGCGGGTGGTCGGCGCACCGCCGCCGCGCACCGTGACCGACCCCGAGGGCCTCAACGTCGACACCTACTTCCCCGCCCAGCGGCTGGTCGAGGTCGGCGCCTACAAGGGCAAGCGCTCCGGCGTCCGGCAGGGTGTCGACTGCGCCGAGGCGCTCCAGGACCGGACCCAGGACCCGCTGCGCGACAGCGGCTGCCAGGGCTATCTCACCGTCAGCTTCGTCGGCCAGGAGAAGGCGGTGCTCAGCAGCGTCACCGTGCTGCGCTTCCCCGACCAGGCCACCGCCACCAGGGCCACCGAGGCCCTGCGGGCCAAGCCGGGCGCGCTCGCCTTCATCCTGCAGGACGCCACCACCGCCCCCGCGCAGCCGGCCGGTACCGCCAAGCCCGGCTCGGAGCCCCGCGTCGAGGCCGTCGGGCACTACGTGACCGTCACCAGTTCGCGCCCCGGCGAGGGCCGCACCGCGACGGCCACCGCCTCCGGCGGCGCCACCCCGTCCGGTGCGGCGTCCACCGCCGCGGCCGGCTCGGAGCAGGCGCTGGAAGAGGCGACCCGGGCGATCTCCTACTCGGTGGGCCTGCCGTTCATCTGGATGTGACGGTGGCCGCGTCCTGGGGCCGTGATCCGGGCAGCGCCGATGAGCGGAGCCGATGAACAGGGCTGATGATCCGACAACAGCGGGGGCCCGCGCCTGTGCGCGAGCCCCCGCTTCCGTTCCGTCCTCCGGGCGTCAGCCGCCCAGCCGGTCCACGGCGGTGATCCGGACCACCGCCCGGCCCTCCTCGTCCGAGCCGTACAGGTCGACCTCGGCGCTGATGCCCCAGTCGTGGTCGTCCTCCGGGTCGTCGAAGATCTGCCGGACCCGCCAGGCGGAGTCCTCCTCCTCGATCAGCAGCATCTTCGGGCCACGCGCGTCCGGTCCGGTGCCGAGGTCGTCGTACTCCTCCCAGTACCCGTCCATGGCGTCCGCCCAGCGGTCCCCGTCCCAGCCGTTCTCGCCGTCCAGCTCGCCGAGCGCGTCGTAGTGCTCCAGCGCCGCCAGCTCCACCCGGCGGAACATCTCGTTGCGCACCAGCACCCGGAACGCCCGCGCGTTCGCCGTCACCGGCGCCGGCTTGTCGTCCAGGGTGACCTCCGCCGCCTGCGGCTCGGTCGGGTTGGCCAGTTGCTCCCACTCGTCCAGCAGGCTGGAGTCGACCTGGCGGACCAGCTCGCCGAGCCAGGCGATGACGTCCTTGAGGTCGTCCGTCTTGAGGTCGTCGGGGACGGTCTGCTCCAGCGCCTTGTACGCGCCGGCGAGGTAGCGCAGCACGATGCCCTCGGTACGGGCCAGCTCGTAGTGGCCGACGTAGTCGGTGAAGGTCATCGCCCGCTCGTACAGGTCGCGGACCACCGACTTCGGCTGGAGCTGGTGGTCGCCGATCCACGGGTGCGCCCGCCGGTACACCTCGTAGGCGTGGGTGAGCAGCTCCTCCAGCGGCTTCGGGTAGGTGATCTCCTGGAGGCGCTCCATCCGCTCCTCGTACTCGATGCCGTCGCGCTTCATCTCGCCGATGGCCTCGCCGCGCGCCTTGTTCTGCTGCGAGGCGAGGATCTGGCGCGGGTCGTCGAGGGTCGCCTCGACGACCGAGACGACGTCCATCGCGTACGAGGGCGAGGTCGGGTCGAGCAGTTCGAAGGCGGCCAGCGCGAAGGTGGAGAGCGGCTGGTTGAGCGCGAAGTTCTCCTGGAGGTCCAGGGTGAGGCGGACGATCCGGCCCTCGGCGTCCGGCTCCGGCAGCCGCTCGACCACGCCGCCCTCCAGCAGCGAGCGGTAGATGGCGATCGCGGTGCGGATGTGCCGGCGCTGGGCGGTGCGGTCCTCGTGGTTGTCGGTGAGCAGGTGGCGCATCGCCTCGAAGGCGTTGCCGGGCCGGCCGATCACCGACAGCAGCATCGCGTGGCTCACCTTGAAGCGGGAGACCAGCGGCTCGGGATCGGCGCCGATCAGCCGGTCGAAGGTCTCCTCGGTCCAGCCGACGAAGCCCTCGGGGGCCTTCTTCCGGACGACCTTGCGCTTCTTCTTGGGGTCGTCGCCCGCCTTGGCGATCGCCTTGTCGTTCTCGATCACGTGCTCCGGCGCCTGGGCGACCACCTGTCCGACGGTGTCGAACCCGGCCCGTCCGGCGCGGCCCGCGATCTGGTGGAACTCCCGGGCGCGCAGCATCCGGACCCGCACACCGTCGTACTTGGAGAGCGCGGTGAACAGCACCGTGCGGATCGGCACGTTGACGCCCACACCGAGGGTGTCCGTTCCGCAGATCACCTTCAACAGGCCCGCCTGCGCGAGCCGTTCGACCAGCCGGCGGTACTTGGGCAGCATCCCCGCGTGGTGCACGCCGATGCCGTGGCGAACGAACCGGGACAGGTTGCGGCCGAACTTGGTGGTGAAGCGGAAGTTGCCGATGAGGGAGGCGATGGCGTCCTTCTCCGCCTTCGAGCACATGTTGATGCTCATCAGCGACTGCGCCCGGTCGACGGCCTCCTTCTGGGTGAAGTGCACGACGTAGACCGGGGCCTGACCGGTCTTCAGCAACTCCTCCAGGGTGTCGTGCAGGGTGGTGCGGCGGTACTCGTAGAACAGTGGGACGGGCCGGGTGACGGAGCGGACCACGGTGGTCGGCCGGCCGGTGCGGCGGGTCAGGTCCTCCTCGAAGCGGCGCACGTCACCGAGCGTCGCGGACATCAGCAGGAACTGCGCCTGCGGGAGTTCGAGGATCGGGATCTGCCAGGCCCAGCCGCGGTCCGGCTCGGCGTAGAAGTGGAACTCGTCCATGACCACCTGGCCGACGTCGGCCCGCCGCCCGTCGCGCAGCGCGATCTGCGCCAGCACCTCGGCCGTGCAGCAGATGATCGGCGCGGTCGGGTTCACGCTCGCGTCGCCGGTCATCATGCCGACCTGCTCGGTGCCGAAGATCTTGCACAGGTCGAAGAACTTCTCCGACACCAGCGCCTTGATCGGCGCCGTGTAGAAGGTCCGCTTGCCCTCGGCCAGCGCCGCGAAGTGCGCCCCGGCCGCGACCAGGCTCTTGCCCGACCCGGTCGGCGTCGCGAGGATCACGTTGTTCCCCGACACCAGCTCGATCAGCGCCTCCTCCTGGGCCGGGTACAGCGCGATCCCCCGCTCCTGCGCCCAGACGGCGAACGTCTCGTACAGCGCGTCGGGTGTGGCGGGCTTCGGCATCAGATCAAGGAGGGTCACCCCGCTATCTTGCCTGGTCGCCGTAGTCCCCGGCAAAGCCCGGCGCCGCTCACCGGGCGGGAACGGCGGGCGGGGCCTCCACCGGACCGAGGCCCTCGCGGCGCTCACCGGCGATCGCCCTCCGTACGGTCCGCCGGCCGACGGCGGCCAGGACCCCCCACCCGCGGACGGAACGGCCGGTCCGGCGTGTACCCCGGCGCACGTTGCCCGGCCCGTGGCGCGCGTGCCAGAGTGCCGCCATGGCTCACCGCACCGTGTCCGAACCGCACCTCGCCGCCCCCGCCGCCGTCTTCGACTGGCTCGACGAGGCGGCCGGCCTGCGCGCCGCGGCGGGCCTCACCCGCACCCTGCGCAGCCGGCCGGCCGAGGACCGGGTGCTCGACCTCGCGGGCAACGACTACCTCGGGCTGACCCGCCACCCGGCCGTCACCCGGGCCGCCGCCGACGCCGCCCTGCGCTGGGGCGGCGGCGCCACCGGCTCCCGGCTGGTCACCGGCACCACCGCCCTGCACACCGAACTCGAAACCGAGCTGGCCGAGTTCTGCGGGGCGGAGGCCGCGCTGGTGTTCTCCTCCGGCTACACCGCCAACCTCGCCGCGCTCACCGCGCTCACCGACCCCGACACCCTGATCGTCTCGGACGCCTACAACCACGCCTCGCTGATCGACGGCTGCCGGCTCGCCCGCGGCGACGTCCACCGCGCCCCGCACAGCGACCCGGACGCCGTCCGCGCCGTCCTCGCCGGACGCGCCCGGCGGCGGGCCCTGGTGGTCACCGACTCCGTGTTCTCCGTGGACGGCAACGCCGCCCCGCTGCCCGAACTCTCCGCCGCCGCCCGCGCGCACGGCGCCGCGCTGCTGGTGGACGACGCACACGGGCTCGGCGTTCTCGGCCCCGGCGGCGCCGGGGCGCTGGCGGCCGCCGGCCTCGCGGGGGAGCCGGACACCGTCGCCACCGTCACCCTCTCCAAGTCGCTCGGCGCGCAGGGCGGCGCGGTGCTCGGCCCGCGCCGGGTGATCCGCCATCTCACCGAGACGGCCCGCACCTTCATCTTCGACACCGGCCTCGCCCCGGCCGCCGCCGGCGCCGCCCTCGGCGCGCTGCGCCTGCTGCGCGCCGAACCGCACCGGGCCGACCGCGCCCGCGAGGTCGCCCGCACGCTCGCCACCCGGCTCGCCGCCGCGGGCCTGCACGCCTCCACCCCGGACGCCGCCGTCGTGTCGGTCCGCGCCCCCGGCCCCGAGGCCGCCGTCACCTGGGCCGCCGACTGCCGCCGGGCCGGGCTCGCCGTCGGGTGCTTCCGCCCGCCCTCCGTCCCGGACGGCGTCTCCCGGCTGCGCCTCACCGCGCGCGGCGATCTGACGGACGCCCAGATCGCCGACGCGGTGCGGATCGTCGCGGCCACCGCACCCACCCGGTAGCCCGTCGGCCCGGTCAGACCCCGGCCAGCTCCAGCAGGAACGCCGTCCCCGCGTCGCGTCGGCCCGCCGCCGCCCGCGGAGCGGCGATGAGCACGGCGGTGGCGCGGCACCAGGCGAGCACCCGCTCCGGGTCGGAGCCGGGGACGAGGGCGGTCAGGCCGGTGATCCGTTCCTCCAGGGCGGGCCGGTCGGTGACACCGTCGATCACCCAGTCCACCAGGTCGAAGTCCGGATCCCCGAGGGACGGCCGCGGGTCGATCGCCACCGGGCCGGCCGGGCCGTCCAGGACGTTGCCCGGGTGCAGATCGCCGTGGACCAGCGCGAGCGGACCGCCCGCCGCCAGGTCCAGCGCCGACGCCCGCGCCCGGGCCGGCACCGCGCCCGGGGCCCGCCGCTCGGTGAGGTCGAACAGGAAGTCCACCCGCCCGGCCAACGGCGACAGCACCGACCCGCCCGCCGGTCCCGCCACGGGAACCGACCGCAGCGCGGCCAGCAGCGGCGCGACCTCCGCCGGCCGCCAGGCGCGCTCCCGCAGCGTCGAACCCGGCCTGACGTCCGCCAGCAGCAGCGCGCTCGACGCCGCGTCGTACTCCAGCAGCCGCACCACCGAGGGCAGCCCCGCCCACGCCCGCAGCGCGGCGGCCTCCTGCGCGGCCACCGAGGGGTCGGGGGTGAGCTTCAGCCAGACGGTGTCCCCGGCCGCCCGCGCGCAGCGGAAGACCCGGGCCGTCCCGCCCCCGCCGGCCGCCCGGACCGTCAGGCCCCAGCGCCGGGCCAGCCCGTCCACCAGCGCCGGCAGCGCCTCGCACCACGCCTCGGCGGACGGCCCGAACCGGACCGCCAGCCGGGCCCGCACCCCGTCCGGGACCACGGACAACCGCTCCGCGCTCACGGGCGCCCCGCCACCAGCAGCGTCTCCGCGCCGACCGGGCGGTAGCCGGCCGCCTGGAACGCCCGGACGCTCGCCGCGTTGCCGGGCGCCTGCTGCGCCCAGATCCACTCGCCCTCCGGCAGCAGGTGCCGGGCGCTCAGCGCCAGCGCCCGCCCGAGACCCCGGCCGCGCGCCCGCGGCCCGACCTCGATCGCGCCCTCCCACCGCCCGGCCACCCCGCGCCCCAGGACCAGCACCCCGCCGTCCACCGTGAACACCCGCACGTCCTCCCGGTAGCGCAGGGCGCGCACCACCCGGGGGTGCTCCCGGTCCGTGACCGGCTCCAGCGGCAGCGGCGGCACACCGGGCAGCCGGCCGGCCACCGTCAGCAGGTCGATGCTGCCCGCCACCCGGCCGGTGCGCTCGGTGAACGCCGTCAGAAAGGGCGGACAGAGCGGGGCGGCCAGCGGATCGCCCGGCACGGCGGCGAGCACGCCCCGCACCCAGGCCGGGTCCTCGTCGGTGAACACCACCGCATGGGCGGAGAACGACAGCACCCCGGCCTCGCGCGGCGACGGCTGCGGCACCACCGTCACCCCGCCGTCCGGCGGCGGGAACGCCCCGTTCGCCGCGTCGGCCAGGATCTCCCGCAGCCCGCGCCCGCCCATTCCCGCACCCCTCCGCCACCACCGGCCCCCGAAGGGCGTCAGCCTACGTGATCACCGCCGGGCCGGCGCCGGGCTCACCGCTTCCTGGCCCGGCTCGGCTGCACCCGGGGCGGCTCCCCGGCCGCCTTGGGGTGGTCCGGCGGATACGGCAGCTCGCCGAGGCCGTCGTCCCGCAGCTGCCGCTCGTACAGCTCCAGCAGCGCGTCCAGCCGGTACGCCTCGCCGTCCATCCCGGCCTGCGGATCGCCGGCCTCGGCGAACCGGGCGGGCACCGTCCGCAGGTCGAAGTCCTCCGGTACGGCGTCGTCCAGCTCCTCCCAGCGCAACGGCGTGGAGGCCGTCGCACGCGGCCGGGCGCGCAGCGAGTACGCGGACGCGATGGTCCGGTCCCGGGCCATCTGGTTGTAGTCCACGAAGATCCGCTCGCCGCGCTCCTCCTTCCACCACGCGGTGGTCACCCGCCCCGGCATCCGCTGCTCCAGCACCCGGCCGAGCGCGATCACCGCGTGCCGGCCGTCGGTGAACGTCCACCGCGGCTCCAGCGGCACGTACACGTGCAGGCCGCGGCCGCCGGACGTCTTCGGCCAGCCGCGCAGCCCGTACTCCTCCAGCAGCGCGCGCAGCTCGTGCGCGGCCCGGACGGCGTCGCGGAAGTCGGTGCCGGGCTGCGGGTCGAGGTCGATCCGCAGCTCGTCCGGGTGGTCGGTGTCGGAGCGCCGCACCGGCCAGGGGTGGAAGGTGAGACAGCCCAGGTTGGCCGCCCAGAGGACGGCGGCCGGCTCGGTCGGGCAGATCTCGTCGGCCGACCGCCCGCTCGGGAAGCTGATCCGGGCCGTCGGCAGCCACTCGGGCAGGCTCTTGGGCGCGCGCTTCTGGTAGAAGAACTCGCCCTCCACACCGTCCGGGAACCGCTGCAGCGTGGTCGGCCGGTCGCGCAGCCCGCGCAGCACGCCGTCGGCGACCGCCAGGTAGTACTCCGCGACGTCCAGCTTGGTGAACCCGCGCTCCGGGTAGTACACCTTGTCCGGGTTCGACAGCCGGACGCTGCGCCCGGCGACATCCAGTTCCACGGCTGAGCCCATGCCTCTCACGCTAGGCGGGGTCCGCCCGACGCGCGCCCGGTGGCCGTGCGCGCGAGGATCGGAGCCATGGACCTGCCCGTGATGCCGCCGGTGGCGCCGATGCTCGCCAAGTCCGTGGCCGAGATCCCGCCGGGGATGCAGTACGAGGCCAAATGGGACGGCTTCCGCACCGTCGTGTTCCGCGACGGCGACGAGGTGGAGCTCGGCAGCCGTACCGGAAAGCCGCTGACCAGGTACTTTCCCGAACTGGCGGAGGCGCTGCGGCGGGAGCTGCCGCCGCGCTGCGTGCTGGACGGCGAGGTGGTGATCGCCCGGGAGGGGCGGTTGCGGTTCGAGGAGCTGCTGGAGCGCATCCACCCGGCGGCGAGCCGGGTGCGGCTGCTGGCCGAGCGGACGCCGGCCTCCTTCGTCGCCTTCGACCTGCTCGCGCTCGGTGATGCCGCGCTGCTGGACGAGCCGTTGTCGCGGCGGCGTCCGGCGCTGGAGGCGGCGCTGGCCGGCGCCACCGACCCGGTGTTCACCGCGCCCGCCTCCCTGGACCGCGAGGTGGCGCGGACCTGGTTCGCGCAGTACGAGGGGGCCGGGCTGGACGGGGTGGTGGCCAAGCCGCTGGACCAGCCGTACCGGCCGGGGGAGCGGACCATGTTCAAGATCAAGCACGAGCGCACCGCCGACTGCGTGGTGGCCGGTTACCGAGAGCACAAGAGCGGCCCGGTGGTCGGCTCGCTGCTGCTCGGCATCAACGACGCGCAGGGGCGCCTGCAGCACGTCGGCGTCTGTGCGGCGTTCCCGATGGCGCGCCGCCGGGAGCTGGCCGAGGAGCTGGCACCGCTGCGGATGACCGATGCCTCCGCCCACCCCTGGGGAGCCTGGGCGGAGGAGGCGGCGCACGCCGGCGCCCGGCTGCCGGGTGCGCAGAGCCGCTGGACCGGCGGCAAGGACCTCTCCTGGGTGGCGCTGCGGCCCGAGCGGGTGGTCGAGGTGGCGTACGACCACATGGAGGGGGCACGTTTCCGGCATACCGCGCAGTTCCGCCGATGGCGCCCGGACCGGCGGCCGGAGAGCTGCACCTACGAGCAGCTGGAGGAGCCGGTTTCCTACGATCTCGCCCAGGTGCTGAGGAGTTGACGGCTTGTCAGTGAAGCCGCCCGTTCGGGTGGCCCGAACGGGCATCCCCGCAGGTTGGGCGCGTACATGACGGCCTGTGGCGGGTGCGTGGACAACCCTTGACGGGGCATGGGGTCTATGCGAATCTCTCGGCAGGTCTGGGCCATTGGTCTTTCACGGGGGGAAGACCGGATCCGTTTCGGCGCATCAGGGGGGTGATCCTGGGATGCCGGGCGGGCCGGGCCGCAGCGGCCTGTCGGCCGGTCCCGGGGGCGGGCCGGACACCACCCGGCGGCCGTGCCGTCAACAAGCCCGGGGTCGCCATCGTTGTCGCCGTCCGGGTGCGCGCCCCGCACCGTTCTCCGACTGTCGAAGCGAGCCGCAGATGCCTGAACTCCTCCCCGCGTCCGACCCTGTCGCTCCGGCACCGCCCGTATCGCCCGCTGTGCCGGCTTCGCCCGCCCAGCAGGGGATCTGGCTGACCGAGCGGCTGGGCCTCGCCCGCGAGGCGTTCCACATGCCCGTCCGGATCTCCTTCGACCGGATCGACGCCGAGGCGCTCTCCCGCGCGGTCGACGCCGTGACGCGACGTCACCGGACGCTTTCGGCCCGGCTGGTGGAGCGCGGCGGACAGGTCGTGCTCGAACCGGCCGACCGGGAAGCTCGGTTGGAGCTGGTGGACGCCTCCGCGGACGCCATCGGCGGCCTGGAGAAGCGCCTGGCCGAGGAGACCGCCCGCCCCTTCGACCTGGAGACCGGCCCGCTCGCGCGGTTCACCCTCTACCACGGGCCCGGCGGGGCCGCCGAGTTGCTGGTCGTCGCCCACCACGCGGTCTTCGACGGCAACTCCAAGGACATCCTGGTCGCCGACCTCGCGACCGCCTACGGCGAGGCCCTGTCCGGCGCCACCCCCACCCTCCCCGGCCCACCGGCACCAGCACCAGCACTGATACCGGCACCGGCCGCACCGGACCTCGTCCGGCGCGCCGCCGACCGGTACGGCCCGCGCTGGGCCGCCGCCACCGAACCCGTGCTCCCCGGAGCCCCGCGCGCGACCACCGCCGCCGGGCCGGGCGAGGCCGTCGGCCACCGGCTGGACGCCGCCGGGCGCGCGGCCCTGGACGCGGCCGCCCGGGAAACCGGCGTCACCGTCTTCGAGTTCGTCCTCGCCGCCCTGCACGCCCTGCTGCGCCGGTACGGCGGCGAGGCCGTGCCGGTCTCCGTCCCGCTCTCCACCCGCACCCCCGAACAGGCCGGTGAGCTGGGGCCGTTCGTCAACGAGCTGCCCGTGCACGCCCCGACCGGCCTGCCCGCCGAAGCACCCTTCGCCGACCACGCCCGGGCCGTCCGCGCCGAACTGCGCGGCGGCTACCCCTTCCGCACCGTGCCGTTCGGTACGGCCGTAGGCGGGCTCACCCCCCGGATCGGCCTGGCCCCCGTCTCCCTCGGCTACCGGAGAAGGACCGACCGGGAGCCCCGGTTCGCCGGCACCGACGCGCGGACCGACTGGGCCGTGTACAACCGCACCGCCCGCAACACCCTGCACCTCCAGGCCGTCGAAACCACCGACGGCATCGACTTCTCCCTCCAGTACGACCCGTCGGTGCTCGCCCCCGAGACCGCTCAGCGCATCGCCGGCCACTACACCACCCTGCTGGCCGCCGCCGTCGCCGACCCGGACACCGCGGTCGACGCGCTGCCGCTGCTGGACGCCGCCGAGCACCACCTGGTCACCGAGGCCTGGAACGACACCGCCCGGGCCTACCCGGCCGACCGCACCGCCCTCGACCTGGTACGCGCCCAGGCCGCCGCCACCCCGGAGGCCGTCGCCGTCACCGCCGGCGGGACCCACCTCACCTACCGCCGGCTGATCGCCCGCGCCGACGACCTGGCGCAGGCGCTGACCGCCGCCGGGATCCGGCCCGGCGACCTGGTCGGCCTGCACCTCGACCGCACCGCCGACCTGCCGGCCGCGCTGCTCGCCGTCCACGCCGCGGGCGCCGCCTACCTGCCGCTCGACCCCGGCTACCCCGCCGAGCGGCTGGCGTTCGTCCTCGCCGACTCCGGCGCCGCCCTGCTGCTCACCGACGGCGAGCCCGCACCCGAGGTGGCCGCCGCCGCCCCGGCCGTGCTGCGCCTCGCGGACGCCCGGGGCGGCGGCGAGGCCGTACGCACCGAGCCGGGGAACGTCGCCTATGTGCTGTACACCTCGGGGTCGACGGGGCGACCGAAGGGGGTGGCGGTGGGGCACCGGGCGTTGGTGAACCTGCTGACGTCGTTCGCGGACCGGCTGGGGTCGGGGGCGGGGGACGTGTGGCTGGGTCTGACGTCGTTGTCGTTCGACATCTCGGGTCTGGAGCTGTGGCTTCCGCTGGTGACGGGCGGCCGGCTGGTGGTGGCGGCCGGGGGGCTGGCGGTGGACGGTGCGGGGCTGCGGGCGCTGGTGGCCGGGGAGGGGGTGACGCATGTGCAGGCGACGCCGTCGGGCTGGCGGGTGCTGCTGGCGGGTGGGCCGGTGCCGGGGGGTGTGACGGCCCTGGTGGGCGGCGAGGCGCTGCCGTTGCCGCTGGCGCGGGAGCTGCGGGCGGCCGTGGGCCGGTTGTTCAATGTGTACGGGCCGACCGAGACGACGGTGTGGTCGACGTGCGCGGAGGTCGCGGCGGAGCCGGAATCGGTGGGGATCGGGCGGCCGATCGCCAACACCCGGGCGTATGTGCTGGACGGGCGGCGCCGCCCGGTGCCGGTGGGCGTGGCGGGTGAGCTGTATCTGGGCGGTGACGGCGTCGCGGAGGGCTATCTCGGGCGCCCGGAGCTGACCGCGGAGCGCTTCGTGACGGATCCGTTCGGCGGGCCGGGGGACCGGCTGTACCGGACGGGCGACCTGGCGGCCTGGACGGCCGGGGGTGAACTCGCCTTCCTGGGGCGGATCGACGACCAGGTGAAGATCCGCGGCCACCGGATCGAACTCGGCGAGATCGAGGCGGCGCTGCTGGAACACCCGGCCGTCGCCGAGGCCGCCACCGCCGTGCACGAGGAGAACCCCGGCGAGCCCTTCCTCGCCGGCTACCTCGTCCCCGCCCCCGGCACCGCCGCGCCGGCCCCCGCCGAACTGCGCGAGCACCTGCTCCGCACCCTGCCCGGCTACATGATCCCGCAGCGCTTCCTGACCCTCGAACGGCTGCCCCTCACCCCCAACGGCAAGCTCGACCGCCGCGCCCTGCCCGTCCCGCCCCGCGAGACACCGGCCGCCACCGACCCCGGGCAGGCCCCGGGCGACGCCCTCGACGAGGTGACCGCGACCGTCCTGCGGATCTGGTCCGAGGTGCTGGACCTGCCCGACCTCGGCCCGGACGAGGACCTGTTCGACCTCGGCGGCCACTCACTGACGATCATCCAGATCAGCGCCCGGATCCGCGCCGCGCTCGGCGTGGAGCTCGCCTTCGACGTCTTCTTCGACGTCCCGACCCCGGCCGGCATCGCCGCCGCCGTCCGCGAGCACCTCTGATCCCGGGGCGGCCCGGGTGGGCGACGGCCGGCCCCGCGGCCCGCCGTCGCCCACCCGGGCGCCCGCCCCTGCCCGACGCACGTTCCGCCCGCCTCACACGGTCCGCTTCCCCGCCGTGCGCCCGAATGGAATACCGATGACCGATACCCAGGACCTGCCTGCCGACTGGTCCGCGACCAAGCGCGCCCTGCTCGCCCAGCGCCTGCGCGGTTCCGCCGCGCCCGCCAGAGCGGTCGCCCCCCGGCCCGCCGGGACGGTTCCGCCGCTCTCCAGCGGCCAGGAACGGCTCTGGTTCATGGAGCAGTTCGCGCCCGGCAGCACGGCGTACGCGCTGGCGCCGGCCCGGCGGCTGCGCGGCCCCCTCGACCGGGCCGCGCTGGACGCGGCGCTGACCGGGCTGGTGGCCCGGCACGAGGGCCTGCGGATGGCCTTCCCGACCACCGAGGACGGCACCGCCGAGGTGCGCATCGCCGACCCCGCGCCCTTCCCCGCCCGCTTCCTGGACGCCTCCGCCGACCCGGCCCCCGAACGGCGCGCGGCCGACGAGATCGGCGCCCTGGTCACCGAACCCTTCGACCTCGCCGCCGGGCCGCTGCTGCGCGTCCTGCTGGTGCGGATCGCCGAGGAGGACCACGTCCTCGCCCTGGTGATGCACCACATCATCTGCGACGGCTGGTCGATCGACATCCTGAACCGCGAGATCGACGCCCTGTACGCCCAGCACGCGCACGGCACCCTGGCGGAACTCCCCGCCCTCGACGTCCAGTTCGGTGACTACGCCCGCTGGCAGCGGGACCGGCTGGAGAACGGCCCGCTCGCCGCCTCCCGGGACTACTGGCGGGCCGAACTCGACGGCGTCCCCGCGCTGGAACTGCCCACCGACCGGCCCCGCCCGCCGCTGCTCACCTTCGACGGCGCCGCGCTGGAGTTCCACTGGGGCGAGGAACTGGCCAACGGCGTCCGGGAGTTGTCGCGCGCGTACGGGGCCTCCCCGTACATGGTGCTGATGGCCGCGCTCCAGGTCCTGCTCGGCAGACACTCCGGCCAGCGGGACTTCGCGATCGGCTCGGCCGTGGCCGGCCGGCTCCACCGCGAACTGGAAGGCGTGGTCGGGGCCTTCGTCAACATGCTGCCGATCCGGGCCCGGCTGGACGAGGAGCTGGGCTTCGGACGGCTGGTCGGCCGGGTGCGCGAGACGACGCTGAACGCGTACGCGCACCAGGAGGTGCCGTTCGAGCAGATGGTGGCGGACCTGGAGGTCGAGCGGGACGTCAGCCGCTCGGCGGTCTTCCAGGTGACGTTCGCGTTCCAGAACTACGGCGACCGCGCGGCCGCAGGCGCCGCCCCGGCGCTCGACTCCGAGGGCTTCGGGTACGAGGCCACCACCACCCACGGCGACCTCGCCCTCTACATGCGGGAGAAGAAGGACGGCGGGCTCTACGGCCTCCTCACCTACCGGACCGACCTCTTCGACGACGTCACCGTCCAGCGGCTCGCCGAGCGCTTCGAGCTGCTGGTCACCGCCGCCGTCGCCGACCCCGACCTGCCGGTCTCCCGGCTCCCGCTGCTGACGGCGGGGGAGCGGCGGGACGTGCTGGAGCGGTGGGCCGTCGGCCCGGAGCTGCCGGAGGGCGGTCCGGCGACGCTGACGGCCCTGCTGGCCGGGACGGCGGCGCGGACACCGGCGGCGCCGGCCCTGGTCTTCGAGGACCGGGTGGTGACGTACGGGGAGCTGGAGGCCAGGGCCAACGGGCTGGCCCGGCGGCTGCGGTCGCTGGGGGTGGGCCGGGACGACCGGGTGGCGGTCTGCCTGGAGCAGTCGCCGGAGCTGGCGGTGGCGCTGGTCGCGGTGCTGAAGGCCGGTGGCGGCTATCTGCCCCTGGACCCGGAGCAGCCGCCGGCCCGGCTGGCGCACCTGGTGGCGGACGCGGGTGTGCGGGTGCTGGTCACGGACTCGGTGCTGCGTGAGCGCTTCGGCGACCACTCCGGTGCCCAGGTGCTGACCGACGTCGACGACCTCACCGGCGACGACGGGCCGCTGGCGGAGGTCTCGGGGCCGGACGACCTGGCGTACGTGATCTACACCTCGGGCTCGACCGGGACGCCCAAGGGCGTGGCGGTGCAGCACCGGCAGATCCTGAACTACCTGGCGGGTGTGCGGGAGCGGTTGCGGGTCGAGCCGGACGCCTCCTACGGACTGCTGCAGTCCCTGTCGTTCGACTTCAGCATCACGATGCTCTACCTGGCGCTGTCCACCGGAGGACGGGTGCATCTGCTGCCGCGCCGGATCGCCGGGGTCGAACTCGCCGACGCCGTCGAGACGCTGGGGATCGACTATCTCAAGATGACGCCCTCGCACCTGGCGGCGCTGACGGCGGACGTGCCGGTGGAGCGGCTGCTGCCGCGCCGGGCGCTGGTGCTGGGCGGGGAGGCGTCGTCCTGGGCGTGGGCCGCGGAACTGGCGCAGCCCGGCCGGTGCGCGGTGTTCAACCACTACGGTCCGACCGAGGCGACGGTCGGGATCACCGTGCACGAGGTGGTGGCCGGCGCGGCGGCCGGGCACGGGAGCACGCCGATCGGCACGCCGCTCGCCGGCGCCCGCTGCTACGTCCTCGACCAGGCGCTCCAGCCGGTGCCGCCGGGGGTGACCGGGGAGCTGTTCCTGGGCGGTGACCGGCTGGCGCGCGGGTATCTGGGCCGCCCGGAGCTGACCGGGGAGCGCTTCGTCGACGACCCGTTCGGCCCGCCCGGCGGGCGGATGTACCGCACCGGCGACCTGGCGCGCTGGCGCGCGGACGGCGCGCTGGACTACCTGGGCCGCAGCGACGACCAGATCAAGGTGCGCGGCTACCGGGTCGAGCCCGGGGAGATCGAGGCGGCGCTGACCGAACTGCCCGGCGTCACCCAGGCCGTCGTCCTGGCCCGCGGTGAGGGCGTCAAGCAGAACCTGGTCGCCTACCTGGAACGGCCCGGCGACCCCGAGCCGCTGGTGCCCGCCGAACTGCGGGCCCGCCTGCTGGACGTGCTGCCGGACTACATGGTCCCGGCCCGGTACGTGTCGCTGGAGGGCTTCCCGCTCCAGGCGCACGGCAAGGTGGACCGCAAGGCGCTGCCCGAACCCGAGGACGGCCCGGTGAGCGGCGCGTTCGTCGAGCCGGACGGCGAGGCCGAGACGCTGATCGCCGCCATGTGGGCCGACCTGCTGGACGTGGAACGGGTCGGCGCGCTGGACGACTTCTTCGAGCTGGGCGGCCACTCCCTGCTCGCCACCCAGGTGGTCGCGCGGCTGAGACGGGCGTTCCCGGAGCTGCCGACACCGGTCGGCGTGATGGACCTCTTCAAGTACCCGACGGTCCGTCAGCTCGCCGCACTGGTGAGCGATCCGCAGGCCGACCGCGGACCGCGCCGGCTCCTGCACCGCCTCACCCCGGAGCGCCGCCGCACGGCGGGCAGCGTCGTCTGCGCACCGTACGGCGGTGGCAGCGCGCTGATCTACAAGCCGCTGGCGGACGCGCTGCCCGAGGACTGGGCGCTGCACTCGATCGCCGTGCCCGGCCACGAACTGGGCGAGGAGGCGATGGACACCGACGAGGTCGCCGCCCTCTGCGCGCAGGAGATCATCGAGAACGTCGAGGGCAGGGTCGTCCTCTACGGCCACTGCGGCGTCGGCGTGCGGCTGGCGGTGGAGATCGCGCGCCAGGTGGAGGCGGCCGGGCGCGAGATCGAGGCCGTCCACCTGGGCGGGATCTTCCCCTTCGCCCGCCCCCAGGGGCGCGGCGCGGCCGTGGGCGAGTGGTTCGCGGAACTCGCCGACAAGTGGCGCAGCGACCAGGGCATGATCAACGCGCTGGCCGCCGCCGGTCTGGACACCGACGAGGTGGAGGCCGAGCAGCTGCGGCTGATCGTGCGCAACCGCCGGGTCGGGACCAAGGAGGCGGAACGGTACTTCACCCGCCTGTTCGAGAGCGAGGGCGGCACCATCAAGGCGCCCGTCATCGCCGTCTGCGGTGACCGCGACCCGGCGACCGACTTCTACCAGGAGCGGTTCCGCGAGTGGCACCGGATCACCGGCACCACCGCCGTGGTGGTGCTGGACGAGGCCGGGCACTTCTACCTCAAGTACCGCGCGGCCGAGCTGGCCGACATCATCACGACCGTCCACCGCTCCGTCGCCGCCGGCACCGAGGACGCCCACCGCCGCGCCGACGACTCCACCTGGTGGCTGGCCGGCGTCTCGCGGGACGCCGAGGCCCCGGCGCCCGAGGCCGAGGCCGGGACCGAGGCCGAACCGAAGGCCGCGCCGATCCGCCCGACCATGCGGCGCTTCCTCACCGTCGCCTCCGGGCAGCAGGTGTCGATGATCGGCTCGGCGCTCACCGAGTTCGCCCTGCCGATCTGGATCTACCTCAAGACCGGCTCCCTCGCCCAGTTCGGACTGCTGGCCGCCTTCGGCCTGGTCCCCGGCATCCTCGCCGCGCCGATCGCGGGCGCCATCGTGGACCGGGGCGACCGCCGCCGGATCATGCTCTACGGCGACATCGCGGCCGGCGCCACCCAGGCGGTGATGCTCGCGCTCTACCTCTCCGGAGGCCTGGAGGTCTGGCACTCCTACGTCCTGATCGGCGTGCTCTCCACCGCGCTGACCTTCCAACGCCTCGCCTGGGGTTCGGCGGTGCCGCAACTCGTCCCCAAGCGCTTCCTCGGCCGGGCCAACGGCGTGGTCCAGATGGCGTTCGGCTTCGCCCAGTTCCTCGTCCCGCTGTTCGCCGTCGGCCTGCTCTCCGCGATCGGCCTCGGCGGCATCCTCACCCTCGACGTGACCAGCTATGTCGTCGCCACCGGCATCACCCTCGCGGTCCGCTTCCCGGACGTGATGGCCTTCAGCCGGCGGGAGAGCGTGGGCGCCGAGATCCGGGCCGGCTTCCACCGGGCCCTCGGCAGCCGCCACTTCCGGGCGATGCTGTTCTTCTTCGCGGTGCTGAACATCTTCCTCTCGCCGCTGTTCCTGCTCACCACCCCGCTGGTGCTCTCCTTCGCCCCGCTCTCGGCGGCCGGCTGGGTCTCGACGGCGGCCGGCGCCGGCGCCGTGCTCGGCGGCATCACCCTGCTGGTCTGGGGCGGCCCGCGCCACCTGCGGCTGCGCGGCGTGCTCCTCTCCACCCTCGCGCTGGCCGCCGCCTGCCTGGTCACCGGCCTGCACCCGTCGATCCTGGTGGTCGCCCTCGGGGCGTTCGGCATGACGTACGGGCTGGCGCTGGTGAACGGCGTCTACGCGACGATCATCCAGACCAAGGTGCCGCTGCGCTTCCACGGCCGCGTGATCGCCGTCAACACCATGGTCGCCTGGTCCACCCTGCCGGTCGGGTTCGCGCTGGTGGCGCCGTTCGGGCCGAAGCTGCTCCAGCCGCTGATGGACGAGGACGGCGCGCTCGCCTCCACCGTCGGCCAGGTCATCGGTACCGGCGAGGGCCGCGGCATCGGCCTGCTCTACCTGGTGTTCGGCCTGGCCATGGCCGCCCTGGCGCTGATCTGCCTCTGCATCCCGGTGCTCGCCCGGTTCGACCAGGAGGTGCCGGACGCCGAGTCCGACGACCTGGTGGGCCTGGAGGCCGTCCAGGCCCGCGTCCGGCAGACCACCCGGCCCGCCGCTCAGTCCGCCGCCCGGTCCACTCTCCAGCCCACCGTCGAGCCCACCACCCAGCCTGCCGTCCAGCCCGTCGGCCGGTCCGCCGCCGAGCCCGTCGCCATGGCCGCCGCCACCGTCGCGGCCGTGCACCACCCCGAGAACGAGGTCGCCCGATGACCGGCCCTGACCGCAACGGCGCCGACCGCGCGCCGAGCCCCGTCGCCACCCACCCGCTGACGGACGAGCAGCGCCGGCTCTGGTTCCTCCAGCAACTCCACCCGGACGACGCCGGGTTCAACATGTACCTCAACCGGCGCTGGACCGGCCCGATCGACCCGGCCGCCCTGCGTACCGCGCTCCACCGGCTGACCACCCGGCACGAGATCCTGCGTACCCGCTTCGCGCTCGACGGCGAGGAGCCCGCCCAGCTCGTCCAGCCCCCGGCCGAGATCGACCTCGTCCGGGTCGAACTCCCGGACGGCGCCACCGAGCAGGACTTCACCGAGGCCTGCCGCCCGTTCGTCAACGCGCCGTTCGACCTCGCCGCCCGGCCGCCGCTGCGGGCGGCGCTGATCAGCGCCGGAGAGCGGCAGCACGCCCTCTGCGTGGTCCTGCACCACATCGTCTCCGACGGCTGGTCCTTCCGCACCATGTGGCGCGAGCTGCTCGCCCTCTACCGCGAGGCGATCGGCGAGGCGCCCGCCGGCCTGCCGCCACTCGACCTCCAGTACGGCGACTTCGCCCGCGCCGAACGGGCCCGGGCGGACGGCGGGGCCGCCGAGGAGGCGTTCCGCTACTGGACCGAGCGGCTGGCCGGCACCGGCACCCTGCGGATGCCGCTCGACCACCCCAGGCCCGCCGAACCGGCCCACCCGGCCGGGTTCCTCACCGTGGACCTCGACCCCGCGCTCACCGCCGGACTCGACCGGCTGGCCCGCGAACAGCGCTGCACCCCGTTCATGGTGCTGCTCGCCGCCTACCAGAGCGTGCTGGCCCGCTGGACCGGCAGCCACGACTTCGTCGTCGGCACCCCGCTGGCCGGCCGCAACGAGACCGCGTACGAGCCGCTGCTCGGCTACTTCAGCAGGACCGCGGTGATCCGCGCCGATCTCACCGGCGAGCCGGACTTCCGGACCGTCCTGCGCCGGGTCCGCTCCGCCACGCTCGCCGCGCTCGGCCACCAGGACGTGCCCGTCGAGCGGGTCGCGGCCCACCTCGGCCTGCCCGCCGAGGCCGGCGCCGGGCCGCTCTACCAGGCCGTCTTCGTCCACCAGAGCCAGTACGAACTGGCCGACGGCAGCGGCGAGCCGTCGCTGCCCGCCGGCGTCCGCACGGCGAGCATGGACTCGGGCTTCGAGCAGGCCAAGACCGATCTGCTGCTGGACAGCTGGCGCACCGCCGACGGCGGGATGGCGCTCTCCTTCTGCTTCGACCGGGAGGTCTTCGAACGCGACACCGTCGAGGCGCTCGGCCGGCGCTGCCGCACCCTGTTGTCGCGGGTCGTCGGCGATCCCGAACTCCCGCTGCACGGCGACTGGCTGATCGGTCCGGAGGAGCGTGCCACCCTGCTCGCCCTCGGCACCGGGCCCACCGTGCCGGCGGCGCCCGAGGCACCCGACGCGGCCCGGCCGGTGCTGACGCGGTTCGCCGAGCAGGTCGCGGCCCGGCCCTCGGCGCCCGCCCTGGAGTGCGAGGGAGAGCACCTTACGTACGCCGAACTCGACCACCGCTCCACCGTGCTGGCCGGCCTGCTCGGACCGGTGGCCGGCCGGGCGGTGGCGGTCCGGATGGCGCCCTCCTTCGACTTGGTCACCGCGCTGCTGGCGATCTGGAAGGCCGGCGCCGGCTACCTCCCGCTCGACCCCGCCCACCCCGAGGAGCGGCAGCGCCTGATGCTCCACGAGGCGGACGCCGCCCTCCTCCTCACCACCGGCGGACCGCGGCCGGACCTGGGCGTGCCGACCCTCGCGCCGCCCGCCGACTGGACCGCCCACGGGACCGCCGGGTCGCCCGCGCCGTTCGCCCCGTCCGACCCGGCCGGCCTCGCCTACGTCCTCTACACCTCGGGCTCCACCGGCACCCCCAAGGGCGTCGCCGTCGAACACGCCGCGCTCGCCGCCCGCGTCGACTGGATGGCGGGCCCGGACGGCTACGCGCTCCAACCCGCCGACCGGATCGTCCAGTTCGCTTCCATCGGCTTCGACACCCACGCCGAGGAACTCTGGCCCGCCCTCTCCGCCGGCGCCTGCGTCGTGCTGCTCCCCGGCGGCGGCCGGACCCTGCCCGACCTGCTGCGCGGCCCCCAGGGCGCCTCCGTCACCGTGCTCGACCTGCCCACCGCCTACTGGCAGGAGCTGGTCTCGCTCGACGACCAGGCACCCTGGCCGGCCGCCCTGCGCCTGCTGGTGCTCGGCGGCTCCGAGGCCCGCGCCGACACCGTCGCCCGCTGGCGCGACCGGCACGGCGACACCGTCCGGCTGGTCAACACCTACGGCCCCACCGAGGCCACCGTCATCGTCACCGCCGCCGAACTCGGCGCACCCGACGAGACCCGCCGGCCCCCGCTCGGCCGCCCGCTGCCCGGCGTCCGCCTCTACGTGCTCGACGAGCGCGGCGCCCTGCTCCCGGCCGGCTCCGAGGGCGAGCTGTACATCGCCGGCACCGGCCTCGCCCGCGGCTACCTGAACCGGCCCGAGCTGACCGCGGCCTCGTTCCCGCCGGACCGCTACGCCCCCGACCCGGCGCCCGGCGCCCGCATGTACCGCACCGGCGACCGGGCCCGCTGGCGGGCCGACGGGCAGCTGGAGTACCTCGGCCGCGCCGACGACCAGCTGAAGATCCGCGGCTACCGGATCGAACCCGCCGAGATCGAGGCCGCCCTGACCGCCCACCCGGCGGTCGCCCGCGCCGCCGTCGTGGTCCGCGACGGGCGCCGGCTGCTCGGCTACGCCGTCCCCCGCCCGGGTGCCGCGCTCCGGCCCGCCGAACTGCGCGAGCACCTCGCCCTGCGGCTGCCCGCCTACATGGTCCCCGACACCGTCGTCCCGCTCGACCGGCTGCCGCTGACCGCCAACGGCAAACTCGACACCGCCGCACTGCCCGAGCCCGACCCGGCCGCCGGGACGGGCCGCGAGTACCTGGCACCGCGCACCGACGCCGAGCAACTGGTCACCGAGCTGTGGCAGGAGGTGCTCGGGGTGCCCAGGGTCGGCGTGCTGGACGACTTCTTCGAACTCGGCGGCGACTCGCTGCTGGTCACCCGGGTCGCCGCCCGCATCCGGGCCGGGGTCGGCCTGGACGTGCCGATCCGCGACGTCTTCGAGAGCCCCGTCGCGGCGGCCCTCGCCGCCCGGATCGAGGCCCTGCTGATCGCCGAGATCGACGCCCTCACCGAGGCCGAGGCGGCCGGCCGGCTCGCCGGGTAGCCGGCCCGGCGCCCGCGGCCCGGCGTACTGCGGCCCGGCCCCTCGGTACCGGGGGGCCGGGCCGCAGTTTCACGACCGGACTCAAGCCACCTCGGGCGACGGCGAGTTGGAGGCGGTGGCCGGCGGGAAGGAGTAGACGTTCCCCGGTGAGACGATCTTCGTGATCGCCTGCCCGAACAGGGTCGACGGCTCCTCGCCCTGGTACGAGATGTCGGTGTTCAGCAGGACCACCAGCGTGGCCTGCGCCTGCGGCAGATACACCGTCAGGCTCTGGTACCCCGGCAGCGAGCCGTTGTGCCCGATCCACCCGTGGTTGGAGAACACGCCCAGGCCGTACCCGATGTCCGCCGACGAGGTCGGCAGCGACTTCAGCCGCTCGGCCTGCGTCGCCGGGCTCAGCAGCGAACCGGTGGCCAACTCCTTCGCCCAGGCCTGCAGATCGGACAGGTCGGAGATGACCGCCCCCGCCGCCCACGCCCAGGACGGGTTCCAGTCCGTGGCGTCCGTGACCGACCCGTCCGGCGTCTGGTTGGTGTAGCCGCGCGCGTGCGGCTGCGGGAACGACGCGTCCGTCGGGAACACCGTCCGGTTCAGCCCGGCCGGGTCGAACACCTGCTGCTTCAGGTAGTCGCCGAGCGACTGCCCGCTGAGCTTCTCCACCACCAGGCCGAGCAGCACCGTATTGGTGTTGGAGTACTCGAACCGCGCGCCCGGCGCGAAGTTCGCCGGGTGCTTGAAGCTGTACGCCAGCAACTGCTGTGGCGTGAAGACCCGGTTCGGATCGCCGATCACGGCCTGCGTGAAGTCCGGGTCCGAGGTGTACGGGAAGAGGCCGCTGCGCATCCCGGCCAGCTGCCGCAGGGTGATGGCGTCCCCGTTCGGCACGTCCGGGACGTACGCGGAGACCGGGTCGTCCAGCCCCGCCTTGCCCGCGTCCACCAGCCGCAGCAGGCCGGTCACCGTGAACGTCTTGGTCACACTGCCGATCCGCATGTTCAGCCCGGTGACCATCGGGGTGCCCGCGACCTTGTCGGAGACCCCGAAGGCCCGCTGATAGCTGCCGCCGGGGGTGGTGAGACCGACGATCACACCGGGCACGGACGCCTGGCTGAGCACCTGCTTGACCGCGTCGTCCAGTTTCGCGGTGACGTCGGGGGTGAGCGCCACCACGCCGCCGCCCGACGCGGAGGCAGAACCGGACGGGCCGGCGCTGCCGGACGGGCTCGCCGAACCGGACGGGCTGGCTGAACCGGACGGGCTCGCCGAACCCGTGGCACTGGGGGAGCCGGTGGCACCGGGAGAGCCCGTGCCACTGGGGGAACCGCTGCCGGGGGAACCGGGGGAGCCGGCGGGGTACGACACCGACGGGCTCACCGCCGTCGGACTCGGCGCCGTCGGGCTGACCGCCGCCGGAACGGCCGTCACCACCGGCCCGCCCGGGGCGGCCGCCTGCGGGTCACCGGAGCAGCCGGCACCCGCCAGCAGCCCGGTCAGGGCCAGCGCGGCGGCGGTCACCCGCCCGCCGGGGCGGGGAGCGGCGGAGTGCGGCCGTCGTTTCTTCGTCGTCATGTTCGAGGCGCCTCTCTGGCCGGACGGCCCCGGAGCGGCGCTCCACGAGGCCGTGGGGGAGCGATCGCCACCGTATGCGCGCCACGACCGCCCCGCGCGGCGGCCGCCGACCCGCTGGCCCGAACGGACCCACCGCTCAGCCGAGTGCCCCAACCCCGCTGGCGCCCCGCGCCGTTCTCCCCCAGAGTCCCCTGTCCCACCCCCGGGCGGGCCCCGCCGCACCCCGCCCGGACCGCCGGTCAGCAGCCCGCCGCCGAGGCCAGCGCCGCCTCGAACTCCCCGGCCAGCTCCGCGATCGCCGCCGCCGGGAACGCGTACTCGTTGTACCGCAGCCAGCACCGCAGGCTCCCGTCCGGCTGCTCGGCCGCCATCAGCTCCGGCACGTGCAGGTCCCCGCCGGGCAGCGGCCACGGCACCGTCGTGTTGCGCGGCAGCTCCCACTCCTCGCACGCCACCCCCGGCAGCTGCGCCGGCGCGTTCCAGCTCTCGTACCGCAGCCAGGCGGCGAACGGGGCCCGCGGGCTGAACTCGGCGAACGGGTACAGCTGGTGGTCCAGCGCGCCCGTCGAGGCCGCCCGCACCCGGTCCAGCAGCTCGGCGAAACCGGGGGAACCGCTCGCGTCCACCCGCACCAGCAGCGACTGCACGAAGCACCCCACCGCCCGCTCGGCCTCCGGCCGCGGCCGCCCCGGCACCGGCGTCATCAGCACCAGGTCCGGCTGCCCGCTGCGCACCGCCAGCAGCCCGCTCCACACCGCCGCCACCGCCAGGAACGGCGTCGCGCCCAGCTCCGCCGCCCGCGCCCGCAGCGCCTCCGCCCGGTCGGCCGGCACCGTGAACCGGTGCGCGTCACTGAGCACCGTCTCGGTCACCCGACGGCCCGGGAACGGGTCGATCGCCTCCGGCGCCCCCGCCAGCGTCCGCCCGAAGTACGCCCGCGAGACCGGCCAGTGCCCGTTCGACCACTCCACCAGCTCGCGGTACGCCGGGCCCGGCCGGGGCGCCGGCACCGGACGGCCCCGCCGCAGCGCCGAGTACAGCACACCCAGCTCGCGCAGCAGCACCCCCACCGACCAGCCGTCGGCGACGATGTGGTGCACCGCGAGGAGCACGATGTGCTCCTCCGGTCCCCGGCTCACCACCGCCAGCCGGGTCATCGCCCCCTCGGCCAGGTCCGTCAGCCGGTCCCGCTCGGCGATCAGCCGCGCCGAGACCTGCTCGTCGCTCTCCCCGGGCGCCTCCACCAGCAGCACGTCCGCCCGCGGCTCCTCGTCCACCACCGTCCGCACCACGCCCTCCCCGGCGTCCGGCACCGGCACGAACCGGGTACGCAGCGCCGGATGCCGCCGGACCGCCTCGCGCAGCGCCTCGGCCAGCACATCCGTCCGCAGCGCCTCCGTCACCCGGAACACCACGGCCACCGAGCCGACGTTGCGGCCCTGCGCCTCGGCCATCCAGCGCAGGAAGTTCTCCTGCTGCGCGGTGAGCGGCACCTCGTGGGGCTGCGCCCGCAGCGCGCGCAGGAACGGTGACACCTCGGTGTGCTCCCGTACCGGCTCCACCGGTCCGGCCGCCCCCGCCTCGCCGAGCCAGGCGGCCTGGGCCCGCAGCGAGGGCCGCTCGAAGACCAGCGCCGTGCCGGCCGTCACGCCGAACTCGGCGGAGATCGCGGCGGCCAGCTGCACCGCCCGGAAGGAGTCGCCGCCGAGCGCGAAGAACTCCTCCTCGACCGCGCGCACCGGCCGCCCCAGCACCCGCCGCCAGAGCGCGGCCAGCGCCACCTCCCGGTCCGTCGCGGGCGCGGTTCCGGCGCCGTCGTCCGCCGCGGGCTCCGTGAACCGGGCCCGCAGCTCGTGCTTCACCACCTTGCCGCTGGGGTTGCGCGGCAGCCCGTCCGTCACCAGGATCCGCACCGGCAGCTCGGGCCGGGCCAGCCGGGCCCCCAGGAAGAGCCGCAGCGCGTCCACGTCCAGCCCGCCCGCCGCCGGTACCACGGCGGCCACCGGCACACTGCCCATCACCGGGTGCGGCACGCCCAGCGCCGCCGCGTCCGCGACCTGAGGGTGCTCGTGCAGCGCCTCCTCGATCCGCAGCGTGGAGACCTTCAGCGCACCCGACTTGATGATGTCGCTCTCCCGGTCCACCAGGTACAGGAAACCGTCCTGGTCCAGCCGGCCGAGATCGCCCATCCGCACCCAGCCGTCCCGGAAGACCGCCTCCGACCGCTCGGCCGCGCCCACGTACCCGCGCGGCGGTCCTGGCTGGCGCAGCCAGATCTCCCCGGTGCCGCCCGGTGGCACCGGCTCGCCGTCGGCGCCGAGGACGCGCAGGTCGGCCGGATCGGCCGGGCGGCCCACCGAGCCGGGCCTGCGGGTGTCGACGATGGCCGAGATCTGGGCGGGCGAGGCCTCGGCGGAGGTGTAGGTGTTGACCAGGGTGGCCTTCGGCAGCGCGGCGGCCAGCCCGGCGGCCACCGCCCCCGGCAGCGCCGCGGCAGAACAGCTGACCAGCAGCACGCCGCCCAGGTCGCGCCGCCCGGCGACACCCGAGTTCAGCAGCTCCACGGCCATCGACGGAACCAGGAAGACGGTGCCCGCCCGGTACTCCTCCACCACCCGTCCGAACTCCTCCGCGTCGAAGCGGGGCAGGCAGATCGTGGCCGGCTGCGCGGTGAGCGCGTTCACCAGCACCACCTGGGCGGCGTTGGTCCCGATCGGAAAGGCGTGCACCGCGAACCGGGAGTGGGCGTACGGGCGCGGCCGCGGGTCGGCCACCAGCCCGGCGGTGAGGCTGGCGTGCGCGGCACGCACGCCCTTGGGCGCGCCGGTCGTGCCGGAGGTGCCGATCACCTGGGCGACGTCCCCGGGCGCCGGCCGGTGCGGCGGCTCCCCGCCGGGACCACCGGCGGCCGTCAGCGCGTCCAGCCGGAACGAGGCGAGCCCGGCGGCGGCGCCGCGGCCCTCCCCGGGCGAGTCGCCGGATATCGCCCAGCGCGCCCCGGCGGCCGCGACCAGCCGGTCGGTGTCGCCCTGCGACAGGTCCTCGCGGATCACCAGCGCCGCCGCCCCGGCGTAGTGGGCGGCCAGGAACGCGACGGCGTACCCGTCCCACTCCCGGTTGGCGAACAGCAGGGCGATCCGGTCGCCCGGCCGCACCCCGGCCCGGGCCAGCCCGTGTGCCGTCCGTACCGCCCGCTCCCGCCACCGCCCGTAGGTGAGGGAGCCGCCGCCCGGCACCAGCAGGGCCACCCGCTCGGGATGCCGGGCTGCCCGGTGGTCCAGCAGATCGGGGAGGGTGAGCGGCGGGTGCGCGGTGCGGGCGGTGCTCTGGGCGTTGATGACGACTCCCGGGATGGCCGGCTGCGGGGCGGTGCGACCGCGGGCCTCCCGGGTCGCCGACTGGTCCAGACCGTAGCGGAGCCGTGAAGCCGTGCGCTACACCTCGCTACACATCGTCAAGGATCTTCACGGCCAAGGAAGTTCGCCCCCGGACGGTTCCGGGCGCCCGCCGCCCACTCGTCGCTCGCCCCTTGGGCGCTCCCTTGGGCGCGCCGTCGGGCGCTCCGCCGAACGGGTGCCGCCCGGCACGCCGCACCGCCCACCGGGCCGGGCTCGGGCACGATCGTTTAGCCCAGCTGTGGCGGCCCTTAAGAATTCCTCGATGGACCGCACCCCCTCCCACCAGGCAGATTGCTCCATGCCCGGTGCGACGGAGGCAGGAGCAGCCACCCCGCCGGGCCCCGCCGGCCTGCCCACACCAGGCCGCCCCCTCGTGCGTCAGGAGCCGCCGCAGTGAAGGCACTCGTCAAGCAGAAGGCCGAGCCAGGGCTCTGGCTGATGGACGTACCCACGCCTGCCATCGGCCCCGGCGAGGTGCTGATCAAGGTGCTGCGCACCGGCATCTGCGGCACCGATCTGCACATCCGCAACTGGGACGGCTGGGCGCAGCAGACCATCACCACCCCGCTCGTCCTCGGCCACGAGTTCGTCGGCGAGGTCGCCGAGGTCGGCGCGGCCGTCGCGGACATCGCCGTCGGCGACCTGGTCAGCGGCGAGGGCCACCTGGTCTGCGGCAAGTGCCGCAACTGCCTGGCCGGCCGCCGCCACCTGTGCCGCAACACCGTCGGCCTGGGCGTCGGCCGGGACGGCGCGTTCGCCGAGTACGTCGCCCTGCCCGCCGCCAACGTCTGGGTGCACCGGGTGCCGGTGGACCTCGACGTCGCCGCGATCTTCGACCCGTTCGGCAACGCCGTGCACACCGCGCTGACGTTCCCGCTGGTCGGCGAGGACGTGCTGATCACCGGCGCGGGCCCGATCGGCATCATGGCCGCCGCCGTCGCCAAGCACGCCGGCGCCCGCAATGTGATGATCACCGACGTCTCCCCGTACCGCCTCGACCTCGCCCGCAAGGTCGGCGTCACGCTGGCGCTGAACGTCGCCGAGCACACCATCGAGGAGGGCCAGCGGCAGCTCGGCCTGCGCGAGGGCTTCGACGTCGGCCTGGAGATGTCCGGCCGCCCCGAGGCGATGCAGTCGATGATCGCCAACATGACGCACGGCGGGAAGATCGCCATGCTCGGCCTGCCCGCCGAGCAGTTCCCGGTGGACTGGGCCTCGATCGTCACCTCGATGATCACCATCAAGGGCATCTACGGCCGCGAGATGTTCGAGACCTGGTACGCGATGTCCGTCCTGCTGGAGGGCGGCCTCGACCTCAACCCCGTGATCACCGGCCGGTACGCCGCCACCGACTTCGAAGCCGCCTTCGACGACGCCGCCGGCGGCCGCTGCGGCAAGGTCATCCTCGACTGGACCGTCTGACACTCTGTAGGGAGACACCGTGTTCGACAACGTGCGCGACGACCTGGCCGCCACCCTCGACGAGATCCGCGAGGCCGGCCTCTTCAAGCCCGAGCGGGTGATCGGCAGCCCGCAGAGCGCCGCCGTCACCGTCACCACCGGCGGGCGCCCCGGGGAGGTGCTCAACTTCTGCGCCAACAACTACCTCGGCCTGGCCGACCACCCCGAGGTGATCGGCGCGGCCAAGGAGGCGCTGGACCGCTGGGGCTACGGCATGGCCTCGGTGCGCTTCATCTGCGGCACCCAGGACGTCCACAAGGAGCTGGAGGACCGCCTCTCGGCCTTCCTCGGCCAGGAGGACACCATCCTGTACTCCTCCTGCTTCGACGCCAACGGCGGCGTCTTCGAGACCCTGCTCGACGAGCGGGACGCCGTCATCTCCGACGCGCTCAACCACGCGAGCATCATCGACGGCATCCGCCTCTGCAAGGCCCGCCGCCACCGCTACGCCAACCGCGACCTGGCCGACCTCGAACAGCAGCTCAAGGAGACCGCCGACGCCCGCCGCCGGCTGATCGTCACCGACGGCGTCTTCTCGATGGACGGCTACGTCGCCCCGCTGCGCGAGATCTGCGACCTGGCCGAGCGCTACGACGCCATGGTCATGGTGGACGACTCGCACGCCGTCGGCTTCGTCGGCCCCAACGGGCGCGGCACCCCCGAGCTGCACGGCGTGCTGGACCGCGTCGACATCATCACCGGCACCCTCGGCAAGGCCCTCGGCGGCGCCTCCGGCGGCTACGTCGCCGCCCGCCGGGAGATCGTCGCCCTGCTGCGCCAGCGTTCGCGGCCGTACCTGTTCTCGAACTCGCTCGCCCCGGTGATCGCCGCCGCCTCGCTGAAGGTGCTCGACCTGGTCGAGCGTTCGACGGAGCTGCGCGAGCAGCTGGCCGCCAACACGGCGCTGTTCCGGTCCAGGATGACCGAGGCCGGCTTCGAGATCCTGCCCGGCGACCACCCGATCGCCCCGGTGATGATCGGCGACGCCGCCAGGGCCGGCCGGCTCGCCGAGCTGCTGCTGGAGCGCGGCGTGTACGTGATCGGGTTCTCGTTCCCGGTCGTCCCGCACGGCCAGGCCCGGATCCGGGTGCAGCTGTCCGCCGCCCACTCCACCGAGGACGTCGAGCGCGCCGTCGCCGCCTTCATCGACGCCCGGGCGGCCCTGGGGGAGTAGCCCCCTGGGGCGGCTCCGCTCGGCTCGGCTTGGCGCCCGGGCGCCCCTCGCCGGGTGCGCCCCACCGGACCGCCCGTGGCCCGTCCGCTCGGAACCGGACGCGCCACGGGCCCCAAGCCGCCGTGCGGCGGAGGCTGGACCAGCCCGCCTCCGCCGCACGGCACACCAGACCACCTGCCCCACCCTCCTGCCCCGGAGTGAGAAGTCGGCCCTGTCGACTTTCCACTCCGGTTTCCACTCCGGGGAGGGCGGGCCGCGCCGCACTGGCAGAATTGGCCCGTGATCGACGCACGACGGCTGCGGACCCTGCGGGCCGTGGCGGACCACCGCACCGTGACCGCCGCGGCGGCCGCCCTCTACCTCACCCCCTCCGCCGTCTCCCAGCAGCTGACCGCCCTGGAACAGGAGACCGGCCACCACCTGCTCGCCCGCGAGGGCCGGGGCGTCCGGCTCACCGCCGCCGGGGAGATCCTGCTCGGTCACGCCGACGCCGTACTCGCCCAGCTCGAACGCGCCGAGGCCGACCTCGCCGCCTACAGCGCGGGCGTCGCGGGCGAGGTCACCGTCGCCTCCTTCGCCACCGGCATCGCCCTCGTCCTCGCACCCGCCATCGGCACCCTGGTGACCCGTGCGCCCGGCGTCCGCCTCAAGGTGCTGGACGCCGAGGGGGACGCCAGCCTTCCGATGGTCCTCGACGGGCGGGCCGACCTCGCCGTGGCCGTCGAGTACCGGGGCGCGCCGCGCGCCGACGACGCCCGGCTCACCCGCGTGCCGCTGTACGCCGAACCGTTCGAGGCGGTGCTGCCGCTCGCCCACCCGCTGGCGGCCGGCCGGGGCCCGATCGCCGTCGCCGACCTCGCCGCCGAACCCTGGATCGGCCCCTACCCCGGCAACCCCTGCCACGACGTGGTCCTGCTGGCCTGCGAGCACGCGGGTTTCCAGCCACGCCTGGTGCACTCCTCGGACGACTTCCGCGCGGTGGTCGCGCTGGCGTCGGCCGGTGCCGGTGTCGCCCTGGTGCCGCGCTCCGCGCTGCGCGGGGTGGACCTCGGCCAGGTCGCGGTGCGGCCGGTGGACAGCGCCCTCGCGACCCGCCGGGTCTTCGCCGCGGTCCGGGCCGGGGCGGACGGACACCCGCTGATCCGTCCGGTGCTGGACGCCCTGGCCGAGGCGGCGGCGGCCACCGGGTGAACGACGGGACCCTCGCTGACATCGAGGAATGCGCCTGCCTCTGGGACGGGTCGGAGCCCGGCCGGGTTCTCCGCCGGGGCGGGATCGTCGACATCCCGACGATCTTCAACCGGATCACCCGCATGGTCCTGCTGATGGAGGACGGCGATGAACGGCGTGCGGTGACGGAGCGGATGCTGGACCACGGCGTTCCGCTGCCGGACGGCATCGGCCGAGGAACAGCCGGAAGGGGCGGGCCCAGTGGGCGGGTGGTCGGCTGTCCCGGCTCAGGGCGATCGGAACAGCTCGTCCAGGTGATGGGTGAGGATCGCCAGCGCGGCGTCACCGGTGCGCTGGCCGCCGAGCACGCTTGAGCCCAGGCCGTTGACCAGGGCCAGCAGTCCGGCGGCGGTCATCTCGGGGTCCTTGCCGGGGTCGATCTCCCCGGCCTGCCGGGCGGCGCGGATCTGCTTGGCGAGGAAGCCCTCCAGCAGGTCGGGCTGGGCCGTCCCGTGCTTCTCCAGCACTTCGGGATCGCTGAGCACCAGCGTGTAGTACGCGGCGTAGGTCCTGGTGATCCGGCGGCTCTCCGGATCGGTCGGCAGGATGCTCGACAGGACCGCGGTCACCAGCCCGCGCGGTGTGGGCGGGGAGCCCGCCGCGCCGATCCACTGCGCCATGCGGGCCTGGATCTGGGCGCCGAGCCGGTCCAGCGCGTCCAGCAGCAGCCCTTCCTTGGTCGCGAAGTAGTACTGCACCAGCCGCAGGGAGACGCCGGCCTCGGCGGCGACCGCCCGCATGCTGGCCGACTGCAGACCCTGGGTGTCGGCGATGCGCAACAGCGCCTCGGCGATCTGCCGTCTGCGTTCCTCGTGATCGACCCGCACGTTCATGTGCACCTCCCTGGTACACCCGTATCATGTCGTGATACACACGTATCATGCGAATCAGCCAGTTCAGGAACGACCAGGCCAGGGACCGATTTCGGGCCGCCTACGAGCGGACTCTGGCGGACCTGTGGCCCGGGCCGCGGACGGCGCTGGACCTTCCGACCACGTTCGGGACCACCCGCGTCTACCGAACCGGCCCGCAGAGCGGCGAGCCGATCGTGCTGCTGCCCGGCTCGGGCGGAAACGCGCTGATGTGGTACCGGTACATCGACGTGCTGGCTCGGCACCGCCCGGTCATCGCCGTCGACGCGATCGGCGAGCCGGGCGCGAGCGTGCAGACCGCCCCGATCGGCGACGGCCGGGACGGAGCCGACTGGCTGGACGAACTCCTGGCCGCACTGGAGGTGACGGCCGCCCAGGTCGTCGGCTGCTCCTACGGCGGCTGGCTGGCGCTCAACCACCAGATCCACCGCCCCGGCCGGGTCGCCTCCCTCACCCTGCTGGACCCCGCGGGCTTCGCCGGCACCGGCCCCCGGTTCTACGCCTGGCTGGTCGCCGGCGGACTCGCCGCGGCCGCGCCGCGCCCGCTCCGCCCCCGGCTGGCCCGCCTGGTCGGCAACAGCGCCATCCTGGAGAGCGAACTGATGAGCCTGCTGCGGGCGTCGATGGGATTCCGCCGCGCACTCCCGGTGCCCCCGGTCTTCTCCGACGAGGAACTGCGCCGCCTGCGTGTCCCCGCGCTGTTCCTGCTCGGGGCGCGCAGCGCCATGCACGACGCGCGCGAGGTCGCCGACCGCCTCGGCCGGCTCGTCCCCTCCGCCCGGGTGGAGATCGTGCCCGGCGCCGGCCACGCCTTGCCGACCGACCGGCCGGACCTGGTGGCCGACCGCATCCTCCACACCGCCGGACGGTAGTGCCACCGGGCCGGTCCCGGCGGGCCGCCGCCGATGAGCCGCGGCCGGCCGGGAGCCCCCGTCGCGGCAGTGCCGCCCGGATCGGGCTTTCGGCCGCGGTCCTCGGGTGCGCGGGCGGGGTCGGTGGCCCCTGTTTTCGAGGCGGGTGCCGGGCCTGGCATGATCGGTGCATGGTCGAACGAGTCATCGCAGCCTGTGACGGAGCCGCCAAGGGCAACCCCGGCCCGGCGGCCTGGGCCTATGTGGTTGCGGACAGTGCCGGGGCTCCCCAGCGCTGGCAGTCCGGTCCGCTGGGGCACAGCACCAACAACGTCGGTGAGCTGACCGCGCTGGAGCGACTGCTGGCCGCGACGGATCCCGCCGCGCCGCTGGAGGTCCGTCTCGACAGCACGTACACCCGCGACGCGGCGACGAAGTGGCTGGCGGCGTGGAAGCGCAACGGCTGGAAGACCGCGGCCGGCAAGCCGGTGGCCAACCGCGAGCTGATCCAGCGCATCGACGCGCTCCTGGAGGGGCGCGACGTCACCTTCGTCTATGTCCCCGCCCACCAGGTGAACGGCGACCCGCTGAACGCGGTCGCCGACAAGGCCGCCAGCGATGCCGCCCGTACCCAGGAGGGTGCCGGTGGCACCGCTGCCGACCTCCCGGTACCGGATCCCGTTCCGGCCCCGGCGCCGCGGGGCGGGCGCCGCGCCTCCTCGCCCGCGGCGAAGAGGACGTCCTCGGGCGCTCCGAGGACGCTGTCCGCGCGATACCCCGGGACGTGCGCGTGCACCCGCCCCTACGCCAAGGGCGACACGATCACCAAGGTCGGCACCGGCTGGGGACACCCGCAGTGTGCGGGTGCGCAGGCCTGAGCCCCGGCCCGCGGCCGTACCCGGGGCGTCGTCACCGGCATGACGGCAGGTAGGGGGACCTGAGCACCTGAGCCCGCCGTACCCCGGCGGGCCGACGCCACCCGAGGGCCCGCCGGCGGATCGTGACGGCCCCTGCTCCGCCGTCACCTGCGCGGTTTCGCTATCTTGTTCGCTGCATCGCCGCGAAGCCGTGGCCATCGGGTCGCGGTCGCCACGTCGCGGCCGCGCAACCCGCCGTCAGGATCCCGGAGCCCACTTTCCATGGACGCCGTACCCGTCGCCGAGGGGCCGCAGGCCCCCGAGACGCCGCCCACCACCTGTTTCCGGCATCCCCGCCGGGAGTCGTACATCCGGTGCACCCGGTGCGAGCGCTACATATGCCCCGACTGCATGCGGGACGCGCCGATCGGCCACCAGTGCCCGGAGTGCGTGAGGGAGGGGCAGCGCAGCGTCCGGCAGGCCCGGACGGTCTTCGGCGGACGGCTCGTCAGCACGCCGGTGCTGACGTACCTGCTGATCGGCGTGAACGTCCTGGTGTACCTGCTGGAGCTGGTCCGGCCCTGGGTGGTCGAGCGCTTCGAGAACCTCGGCCAGGGCGTGCTGGGGCCGGACGGCCACCTGTACGTCGTCGAGGGCGGGGTGCTGCCGCCCGGCTTCCACGAGGCCGGGGTCGCGCACGGCGAGTGGTACCGGCTGATCACCTCGGCCTTCATGCACCTGCCCGCCACCGAGGGGCGGTTCGGCATCGCGCACATCCTGCTGAACATGTACTCGCTCTGGCTGTTCGGCCGGGTGATCGAGCATCAGCTCGGCCGCACCCGCTTCCTGGCGCTCTACCTGACCGCCGCTCTCGGCGGCTCCGTCCTCGGGTACGTGGTCGCGCCCGAGCAGGCCTCGCTGGGCGCGTCCGGGGCGATCTTCGGCCTGGTCGGGGCGTACTTCCTGATGACCCGGCGGATGCACCACGATCCGCTCGGCGGCGGACGCCAGCTGGTGGGCTCGCTGCTCTGGCTGGTGCTCTCGGCCGGCTACACCTCCTGGCAGGGCCACCTCGGCGGACTGCTGGCCGGCGGCGCGCTGGGGGCCGCCCTGGTCTTCGCGCCCCGTACCGGCCGGGCGGCGGTGCAGACGGCCGGGGTCCTGGTGGTGCTCGCCGTGCTGGTACTGCTGGTGGTCGGCAAGACCTCCGAGCTGTCCGCCGCTTCCCCCTGGGGCTGACGGGCCGTACGGGCGGTCCGTCAGCGGGCGGGGTCGGCCGGTGGCCGGACCCGAACGCCTCCCGGGCGGGGTCGACAGATCGCGTCGAGAAACCACGGTCGGTCGCCCGGCGGGTCGGGAACCGCCGGGCGACGCTCAGGAACGTCCGTGCTGTCAGCTGTCAGCTGTCAGCTGTCAGCTGTCGAAGCCGAGGCCGAAGCGGTCGAGGGTGCGCAGCCAGAGGTTGCGCCGGCCGTTGTCGGCGTCGGCGCGGGTGAGCGCCCACTGGGTGATGCCGATGCCGATCGAGCGGGCCGGCTCGGGCGGGAAGGGCACCGGCTTGCGCCGGACCATCTCCAGAGCGGTGCGCTCGGTGCGCTCGCCGGCCAGCAGATCGAGCATCACCTCGGCGCCGAAGCGGGTGGCGCCGACGCCGAGGCCGGTGAAGCCGGCGGCGTAGGCGACCCGGCCGCCGTGCGAGAGGTCGAAGAAGGCGCTGAACCGGGTGCAGGTGTCGATCGCACCGCCCCAGGCGTGGCTGAACCGGACGTCGGCCAGCTGGGGGAAGGTCTGGAAGAAGTGCCCCGCGAGTGTCGCGAAGGTCTCCGGCCGCTGGTCGCGCTCCGCCCGGACCCGGCTGCGGAACTGGTGGACCACGTCGTACCCGCCCCACAGGATGCGGTTGTCGGCGGAGAGCCGGACGTAGTGGAAGTGGTTGGCGCTGTCGGCGAAGCCCTGGCGGTTGCGCCAGCCGACGGAGGCGAGCTGTTCCTCGCTGAGCGGCTCGGTCATCAGCGCGTAGTCGTAGACCGGCACGGTGTAGAGCCGGTGGCGGCGCAGCAGCGAGGGGAAGGCGTTGGTGGCGAGGGCGACGCGCCGGGCGCCGACCCGGCCGTACGGGGTGCGGACGGTGATCCCGCGCGGGGAGTCGGTCAGTGCGGTGGCCCGGGTGTGCTCGTGGATGCGGACGCCCAGGTCCAGGCAGGCCTGCTTGAGGCCCCAGGCGAGGCGGGCGGGGTTGACCATGGCCACGCCCTCGCGGTCCCACAGGGCGCCGAGGAAGGCGGGGGAGTCGATCTCGGCGCGGACGGCCTGGCGGTCGAGGAAGTCGAGTGTGCCGCCGTAGCGGGCGGCGAGTTCGGCGAACTCGTGCAGGCCGTCGACCTGGTAGGGCTCGGTGGCGACGACGAGTGAGCCGGTGCGCTCCCAGTCGCAGTCGATGCCGTACCGCTTGACGGTGTCCTCCATGGCCTGCAGGTTGGCGGCGCCGAGCCGCTCCAGCGTGGCGAGTTCGCCCGGCCAGCGCTGGTGCCCGTTGGCGAGGCCGTGGGTGAGGCTGGCCTCGCAGAACCCGCCGTTGCGCCCGGAGGCGGCCCAGCCGATCTCCTGCCCCTCGATCAGCACCACGTCGAGTGAGGGGTCGCGTTCCTTGGCGATCAGCGCCGTCCACAGCCCGCTGTAGCCGCCGCCGACCACCAGCAGGTCGCACCGGACGTCACCGACCAGGGCGGAGGCGGCCGTGGGACGGCCGGGGTCGTCGAGCCAGAACGGTACGGGCTGGGTGTCCTGGAGGGCGCGGACGGGGTCGGCCATGGCGGTGGCTCCTTCGGTGCATGGAGGGTCAGGGCCTCTGGATACGGTCATCAGACCGCCGGGCCGCTTTCAACGTCAATGGTGTTGACATAAGCCTCACGCCGCCGGGACCTCGATCCGGTCCAGGATCTCGGCGGCGATCGCCTCGGCCCCCGGCTCGTAGCGGTGCGCCGGGTCGCGGAACAGCCGCTCGGCGGCCTCGGCCGGCCAGTCGGCGGGCAGATGCTCGGCCGACAGGTGCGGATCGCCCCGGACGAGGTCCAGTCAGTCGGTGTGCAGCAGGAGCCGGCGGGCCAGGTCGTCCTCGGCCGGGGCGCCGGGCTCGGCGCCGCCCCAGCGGGCCAGGAAGGCGCGGTACCCGACGGCGGCCGAGGCGAGGTCGAAGGCGGCCGGCAGGCCGGCCGCCTCGGTGCGGGCGGCGGCCCGGCCGTGGAAGACCCGCAGGTGGCCCTCCAGCCCGAGCCCCTCGACCAGGGCGGCCACGTCCACCTCGCCGGGCGCCGTCCACAGGCCGCTCTGCAGCGGGGCGAGCCCGCCCCGGACCAGCCGGGAGCGCAGGTCGTGCCGTTCGCGGCGCCAGGCCCCGGGGAGGGAGAAACCGGCCACCGTCCAGGTGCCGTCCCACTCCCGGTTGACGGCGCCGGTGCGCCAGATCCGGCCCCTGGTCGAGGAGTTCGGGGTGAAGGGCTTCAAGTTCCACCCCAGTATCCAGGCCTTCCACCCCAATGACCGGCTCTCCTGCCCGCTGTACGAGGCCATCGAGGAGGCCGGTGCGATCGCCGTCTTCCACACCGGCCAGACCGGGATCGGCGCGGGCGCGCCCGGGGGCGGCGGCATCCGGCTCGAGTACTCCAACCCGATGGACGTGGACGACGTCGCCGCCGACTTCGCCGCGCCGCCGGTCAAGGACGAGGTCCGCCCGAAGATCCTCAAGGAGAGCGCGGCCCGGCTGCTCGGCCTCGACGGGAGGTGAGGAGGCCCATGCGCAACCAGGGCTGACCGAATCCGAACGCGCATCCCGGCTCGGTGACATGACGACCCATCAGTTCACCTCCGCCACCGTGGCCGACCCCGCCGCCCTCGCCGCCATCATCACCTCCGCCGCCCGCGACGGTCGCGCCCTGGTCGACCAGGAGCTGGAAGAAGGCCTGCGCTCGCTCGCCGTCCCCGTCCACGACGGCCACGTCGTCGCCGCCGTCAACGTCGCCCTCCACGCGGGCCGTGGCACCCCCGCCGAAACCCGCGCGATCCTCCTCCCGCCGCTGCGCGAAACCGCCGCCGCCATCACCGCCGACCTCGCCACCGTCCGCCGCTGGTCCGGACCGCCGATCCCCTGACTCGCCGTAGGGCGGTCTCCGTGCCGCGGATGGCGCGGTCGGCAGCGTCGGCGACGCGATCAGGGTCCTGTTCGGCGGGCCTCCTGGCTGACGGACGGCCCCGGTGCTTCGAGTCGGCTCCGCCGCGTGCCCGCCGCAGGGAGGCGGGCCGCGGCGGCGTCGAGGAGGAGGTCGAGGGCGTAGGGGTAGCCGCTGCGGCGCATGTCGGTGGCGAGGAGGTGGGCCGTGGCGGCGATGTGGGGGTGGGTGGTGGCGTCGAGGCGGGCGTAGGAGGCCTGCCAGACCTCGAGGTCCGCTGTCTGGGCGGCGACGGGCAGGGCGAGGGCGGCGGCGTCGAGGGCGGCGAAGCCGAGGCTCTGATCGACGAAGGCGTGGTAGATCCGGACGGCCTCGGGGTCGGGGAAGCCCGCCGCGCGCAGGATTCCGAGGAGGGTTTCGACGGCGGCGATCTCGTGGGTGCGGCCGGTGGTGCGGTGGGCGGCGAGCAGGGCGGCCTGCGGGTGGGCCTGGTAGGCGGAGTGGATGCGCAGGCCGAGGGAGCGCAGATCGGCGCGCCAGTCGCCGGTGGGCTGCCAGCCGGCCCGGGCGCGGCCGATGAGTTCGTCGGCGACGGCGAGCAGCAGGTCGTCGGTGCTGCGGAAGTAGCGGTAGACGGCGCTGGGGTCGGCGCCGAGCGCGGCGCCGAGCCGCCGTACGGTGAGCGCTTCGGCGCCGTGCTGGCCGATCAGCCGGAGCGCGGTGTCGACGATCAGCTGCGCGGAGAGGACGACACCCTGCTTGGTGGGCCGCCTGCGCCGCCGCTGGGGCTCGGGGACTACGCGTTCGCTCATGCCGGGAAGGCTATGTCAACGTCCTTGACGTAGGAAGGGCCGGACGGAGGAGGGCCGGATCTCCAGCAGGGTGGGGACGAGCGCGCCGGTCGGTTCCCGGCTGCCGCTCTCCAGGGCGGCCATCAGCAGCTCGATGCCCTTCTCCGCGACGAGGGCGGGCTGGAGGCTGAGCGTGCTGACCGGGGGGTGGGTGTCGGCGGCGGAGGCGTCCTCGCTGGCGCGGACCAGCAGCAGGTCGTGCGGGACGGCCCGGCCGGCTCTCCGGCAGCCCAGCGGATCCGACAGCTTCGACATCGCGCTCGGCGTCTGCGAGCACCGAGACCGCCCCGGGCGCCGACGCCACCGCCCTGCTGCGGGACGGCCGCATCTCCGTCACCCCCGTCACCGCCGATCGCACCTATGGTGTCCGCACGGTTGACCCCCAGGAGCTCAACCGGCTCCGGCACTACATCGAGCACGAGGCCCCGCGCCCGTGACCCCAACGCGGGGCCCCGAGCCCGTGACCCCCAGCGGAAAGAGCAGAGCATGACCACCGCAGGACCGCAGGACCACCCGGTCGTCCCGACCCGCCAGGGCCCGGTGCGCGGCGAGCGCCGCGCCGGCGGCAGCGTCCGCTTCCTCGGCGTCCCGTACGCCCAGCCGCCCGTCGGCGACCTGCGGTTCGCCGCGCCCGTACCGCCCCGGCCGTGGACCGGGGTGCTGGACGCGACCGCCTACGGGCCGACCGCCCAGCGCCGCCCGTTCGGCGAGGTCACCACCATCCCCGAGCCGACCATCCCCGGCGGGTCCATCCTCAACCTCAACGTCTTCACCCCGGATCCCGCCCCGGCCGCCGGCCTGCCGGTGCTGGTCTGGATCCACGGCGGCGGCTTCGTCGCCGGCTGCTCCGCCAGCCCCTGGTACGACGGCGCGGCCTTCAACCGGGACGGCGTGGTCGTGGTCTCGATCGGCTACCGACTCGGCATCGAGGGCTTCCTGCACCTGCCGGACGCCCCCGACAACCGGGGCGTGCGGGACTGGATCGCCGCGCTGGAGTGGGTCCGCGACAACATCGCGTCCTTCGGCGGCGACCCGGCGAAGGTCACCGTCGCCGGGCAGTCGGCGGGCGGCGGCGCCGTCCAGACGCTGCTCGCGACCCCGGCCGCCCGGGGGCTGTTCCGCGCGGCGATCTCGGCCTCCGGCGCGGTGATGCGGCCGCAGGACCGCGCCTGCGCGGAGTCCGTCACCCAGCTGTTCGCCGACCGCACGGGGGTGCCCGCCACGGCGGCCGCCCTGCGGGACGCCACCGACGCGGAGCTGCTGGCCTTCCAGGACGCGCTGGACGCCCCCGGTGAGGGACGGGACGGGCTGCCTGCGCTGCTCCTCGCGCCCTTCGCCGATGGCGAGCTGGTCCCGGTGCCGGTGCAGGAGGCGCTGGCCGACGTGGACGTGCCGCTGCTGCTCGGCTTCACCGCGCACGAGTTCGCGGCCCCGGCGGAGCAGGGCGCTTCCCCGGCGGAGGCCGAACTGATCAGCCTGCTCGCCGAGTTGGGACTGGACGACAGCCGTGCCGCGCGCTTCCTCACCGAGCGCCCGGGAGCGGGCGGCGGCGAGGCGATCACCGACTGGCTGTTCCGCGCCCCCGCCCTGGCGGCCGCCGACGCCCGGTCCGAGGGCGAACGCCCCACCTGGCTCTACCAGTTCGACTGGTCGGGCACCGCTCCCGGTCGCACCGGGCAGGCCTACCACTGCATCGACCTGCCCTTCGCCTTCGACCTGCTGGACGCCGAGGGAGCCGAGGCGGCCCTCGGCGCCCACCCGCCGCAGGCGCTGGCCGACGCCGTCCACGGCGCCTGGGTCGCCTTCGTCCGCGACCTCGACCCGGGGGCGGCCTGGCCGTCGTACCGGGACGGGCGCGCCACCATGCGATGGGGTGTCGAACCCCGGGTGGAGCGCGACCCGTTGCGCGCCGTCCGGGAGATCTGGCTCCTCTGACGCGGGGAACCGGGGGAGTCTACGTGCGGCCCGGAGTTCGGGACCTGCCTCCCGCCCGGGCCGCCCGGTCTGCTGCTCGCCCTGATCGCGAGGAGAGGCCGGGGCCGGCACAGTCGACCGCCCCACCTGAGGCAACCGGAGCGGGACGGGCGCGGTCGTGTCTTCCCGGCCTCGGTCCACCGGCCCGTCGGCGCCTGCGCGTCGGCTCGGTCTTCTCCGTCGCCGCCGCGGTTCGGGAGTCACCCGCTCGGCCATGGGCGCGCTTATGACAACGGCATTGACCTGTGAAGGGCTTGCGGGTTGCATGGCCTGCCACCGGCCCGTTCGGCCGACCCCCCCACGAAGACGGCGGTGACCCGTTGGCAAACTTGCTCAACGACGCGGGCCCAGACCCGAGAACCCGGACCACCGGGACCACCCGGCCCGCACTGCGCAGGTCGCTGGGCGTCGGCGGCGCCGTGGCGCTCGCCGCATCGAGTACGGCGGCCACCAGCAGTATCGGCATCGGACTCGGTCTGATGGCAGGCATCGTCGGTCTGCACCTGCCGGCGATCATGGGACTGGCCTTCCTGCCCGTCCTCGCCATCGCGGGCGGCTACGGACGGCTCAACCGGGTCGACCCCGACGCCGGGAGCAGCTACCGGTGGGTGGGCGCGGCCCTCAACCCCTGGCTGGGCTTCCTGACCGGCTGGGTCAACATCCTCGGCACGGTCGTGTTCATGGCCTACACCACCACGGTGACCGGATCCGCGCTGATCCAGCTGCTCGGTGCGGCCGACGTGCACAGTGTCGCGGGCCTGTCCCTGAGCCCGGACTCCACCCTTCAGTGCACCGCCCTCGGCATGGTCGTGCTGATCGCGTCGGCGCTGGTCGCGGTGCGCGGGCTCGACCTCGCCGCCCGGCTGCAGAAGTACCTGCTGATCTTCGAGTACGTCGTGCTGCTCGGCTTCTGCGGATACGGCCTGTTCGCCGGCGACCAGCCCTTCTCGCTCGACTGGTTCAATCCGCTGGCCATCCCCTCGTTCCACGCCCTCGCCCAGGGCATGGTGCTCGCGGTGTTCTGCTACTGGGGCTTCGAGTCGGTCTTCAGCGTGGGCGAGGAGGTCCGCGACCCGCGCGACGCCTCGCGCGGCGGCTTCATCGCCCTCACCGTGATGATGCTGCTCTTCGTGCTCGCCGGCACCGCCTTCCAGCGCGTTCTCCCCATCGACGAGTTGGTCGGCAACGGGGCGCAGGGCCTGACGTACTTCGGTAACCGGCTCGCCGACCAGCCGCTCGCCGCACTGCCGCTGATCGCCCTGACCTTCTCGGCCATGGCCTCGCTGCAGGCCTCCGTCGTGCCCACCGCGCGCGGAATGTTCGCGATGGGGCGCGACGGCACCCTCGGACCCGTCTGGACGCGCCTGCACCCCCGCCACGGGACCCCCGCCGCGGGCACCCTGCTGGTCACGGCGATCGCCACCGCCCTCGCCCTGCTGTCGCTGGTCATTCCCACCGTCAGCTCGCTGATCTCCGCCACGGTCAACGCGATCGGCATCGTCGTCGCCCTCTACTACGCCCTGACCGCCGTCGCCGCCGCCGTCCGCTTCCGGTCCCTGCTGCGCACCTCGCCCGTCGAGGCGCTGCGGGCGGTCGTCGCCCCGCTGCTCGGCGCGGCCACCCTGCTCGGCGTCGGCGGATACCTCGCCTGGAGCTTCTACGACTCGGCCGACCACTTCGAACTCTCCGCGGAAAACGGCTGGTTCGAGCTGCTGATCCCGGTGCTGATGGTCGGCTCCGGCCTGCTGGCCGCCGCCTGGGCCCGCTGGCACCGCCGATCGCCGTACTTCACCGCCGGGTTCGGAGCGGGCAATGCCGACAGCCGGGCCGGTGCCGACAGCCGGGCCGGAGACGACGGCCCGCTCGCCGCCGACATCCCGGCCGGCAGCGGCAGTTCGGCCCGCACCGTCTGACGGACGCCGCGCGGTCCCGTCCGCGCGCTGCGCCGCCCTTTCCCACCGCGGTCCCCCCGAAGACCGCCGACCCCAGTTGGAGCACGTCCATGCACCAGGCAGACCTGGTATTCACCCACGGTCCCGTCCACACCGGGGACTCCGCCCGGACCCGGGCGAGCAGCCTCGCCGTGACCGGGGAGCGGATCACGGCCGTCGGCCACGACGAGGTACGGGAGCTGATCGGCCCGAAGACCGAAGTGATCGACCTGCGAGGCAAGTTGCTGCTCCCGGGCTTCCAGGACTCGCACATCCACGCCGTCTACGGCGGCGTGGAGCTCGCCCAGTGCGACCTCACCGGCACCACCGGTGTCGACGAGTACCTCCGGCGCGTCCGCGAGTTCGCCGATACCCACCCCGAGCGGGCGTGGATCACCGGCGGCGGCTGGTCGATGGAGAGCTTCGACGGCGGCCTGCCGACCCGGCAACTGCTCGACTCCGTGGTCCCCGACCGCCCGGTCTACCTGCTGAACCGCGACCACCACGGCGCCTGGGCCAACACCCGCGCGCTCGAACTCGCCGGTCTCACCCGGCAGAGCCCGGACCCGGCCGACGGCCGGATCGAGCGGGAGCAGGACGGCACGCCCAGCGGCGTCCTCCAGGAGGGCGCCACCGGCCTGGTCGCCCGGCTCGTCCCGCCGACGAGCGCGGCCGAACGGCTGGCCGGGCTGCTGCGGGCCCAGGCGCTGCTGCACTCGCTCGGCATCACCGGCTGGCAGGACGCCCTGCTCGGCGAGTTCAACGGCCAGCCCGACCCCTCGGACGCCTACCTCGCCGCCGCCCGGGACGGCTCCCTCACCGCCCGGGTCACCGGCGCCCTCTGGTGGGACCGCGATCGGGGCGCGGAGCAGATCCCGGAGCTGGTCGCCCGGCGGGCGGCGCTGCGCCACGGCCGCTTCCGGGCGGACTCGGTCAAGATCATGCAGGACGGCATCGCGGAGAACTTCACCGCGGCCCTGGGCAGCCCGTACCTGGACGCCTGCGGCTGCGCCACGGCCAACTCCGGTCTGAGCTTCGTCGATCCGGTGGCCTTGCGGTCCTACGTCACCGAGCTGGACGGGCTCGACTTCCAGGTGCACTTCCACGCGCTGGGCGACCGCGCGGTGCGCGAAGCACTGGACGCCGTCGAGGCCGCTCGGGCCGCCAACGGCCGCCGCGCGACCCGGCACCACCTCGCCCATCTGCAGGTGGTCCACCCCGACGACGTGCCACGCTTCGCCCGGCTCGGCGCGATCGCCAACATCCAGCCGCTGTGGGCCGCCCATGAGCCGCAGATGGACGAGCTGACCATCCCCTTCCTCGGTCCCGAACGCGCGGCCTGGCAGTACCCGTTCGGTTCCCTGCTGCGGGCCGGTGCCACGCTCGCGGCCGGCAGCGACTGGCCCGTCAGCAGCCCCGACCCGATCGCCGGCCTGCACGTCGCGGTCAACCGGATGGAGCCCGAAGCCACCGACGGCCGGGTCTTCCTTCCCGAGCAGCGCCTCGACCTGGCGAGCGCCATCGCCGCGTACACGGCGGGCTCGGCCCACGTCAGCGGCCTGGACGACACCGGGATTCTGCGGGTCGGCCGGCTGGCGGACCTGGTGGTGCTCGACCGCGACGTCTTCGCCGCGCCGGCGGAGGAGATCTGCGAGGCCAGGGTCCTCCGGACCTATACGGGGGGCGCGTTGGTGCACTCGGCCGAGTGAGGTCCGGCGTCCTGGCCGTGGCCCCTCGCCCGCCCCGTCCTCCGCACGTGACACGTGCGGAGGACGGCCCCGGCTGTCGCCGGTGCCCGACGCGTAGGGTGGATCCGCCTGATGACCGTCCGTCCCGTAGCAGGAGCTTCCATGAGTGAGACCGCCGTTCCCGATGCCGTGCTGCCGGTCGGGGTGATCGGCCTCGGCGACATCGCGCAGAAGGCCTACCTGCCGGTCCTCACCGCCCTGCCCGGACTGGACCTGCGGCTGATGACCCGGGACCGGGCCAAGCTCGACCGCCTCGGCGAGACCTACCGGATCGCCGCCGGGCACCGCTTCACCGACCTCGGTGAGCTGATCGGCTCCGGCATCCGGGCCGCCTTCGTGCACGCCGCCACCGACCAGCACGTCCCGATCGTCGAGCAGCTGCTCACCGCGGGCGTGGACGTCTACGTGGACAAGCCGCTCGACTACACCCTGGACGGCGCCCGCCGGCTGGTGGACCTCGCCGAGCGCACCGGCCGCTCGCTCATGGTGGGCTTCAACCGCCGCCACGCCCCGGGCTACCTGCTCGCCAAGGAGCGCCCGCGGGACCTGATCGTCCTGCAGAAGAACCGCGAGGGCCTGCCCGAGGCGGCCCGGTCCCTGGTCTTCGACGACTTCATCCACGTGGTGGACACCCTGCGGTTCCTGGTGCCCGGCGAGATCGAGCACGTGGACGTCCGCTCCCGCACCCGCAACGGTCTGGTGGAGCACGTCGTCCTCACCCTCGCCGGTGAGGGCTTCACGGCGCTGGGCATCATGAACCGCGTCTCGGGTTCGACCGAGGAGATCCTCCAGGTCTCCGGCGCGGATTCCAAGCGCGAGGTGGTCAACCTCGCCGAGGTGATCGACCACCGCGGCCAGCCCACCGTCCGCCGCCGTGGCGACTGGGTCCCGGTGGCCCGCCAACGCGGCATCGAGCAGGTGGTGCAGTCCTTCCTGGAGGCCCTCCGGGCCGGAAAGACCCTCACCGCCCGCGACGCGCTGCGCACCCACGAGCTGTGCGAGCTGATCGTCGAGCGGATCGAGTCCGCCTGACACCGGCGGCGGCCCGGCACCGCCGGGCCGCGACCCGCGCCGGGCGCCCCGGTACGAGCGAGGGGCGGGCGGCCTCGTCCGAGACCGCCCGCCCTGTTCACCCCGGTGAGGCTCAGCCGCCGCTCTTGCGGCGGAAGTTGCGCTTGCCGCCGGCCGCGCTGTGCGCACCGTGGATCTTGCCGTCGGCGCCCGGGCCGCCGCCCGCACCGTCCGTGCGGACGCCGTGCTTGCGCTCCAAGGCGGCGAGGAACTTCGCCTTGACGTCGTCCTGGGCGGGCGCGGCGGCCTCGCCGGCCGCGGGTGCCTCGGAAACGTCGGTTGCCGCTATGTCATGCGTATCGCTGCTCATGCAGGACCTCCTGGACGGGGTGGAGCCGGATCACGCGCTCACCGCACACAATGCCACGTCCCGAGGGGTGCGCCGGCCGCGCGGCCACCGGCCGGCCCCTCAGGTCCGTCGACGTGAGGGGCCCGGCCGGTGCGGCGGACCGGCAGATCATCAGCAGATCAGCAGGAAAGCGTCCCATTCCTGGCCGGTGTCGCCGGCACGGGCGTGGGCGTGCAGGGCGAGGGCCGCGCCCGCCGTCCCCTCCAGCAGGCCGGACGGCCCGTCGGCACCGAGCGCGGTGTCGAGCCCGGCCGCGACCGCGGCGGCGAGCGCGGGCAGGTGTGCGGCCAGCTCGGCGGATCCGAACTCCTCGGCCATGCGCTGCGCGATCCGCAGCAGGCCGCCGGTGCCGTGGCAGAGGCCGGGACCGTCGAGATTCCAGCCGGACGGGTCGCGCAGCGTGTCGGCCAGGGCCGCGACGGCGGTGGCCCGCCAGTCGGAGCGGCCCAGGGCGGTGCCCGCCAGGAAGAGCGCGCGGGCCGCACCGGGGGTTCCGTAGCACCAGGCCGCCCGGGTCGGCGGGTCGGCGGGCAGCCGGCCGGCCTCCTCGTCCTCGACGCGCACGGTCATCGGCCAGGAACCGCCGGTGCCGGGGTGGGCGGTGTCGGCGTGGGCGGTACCGGGGCCGCCGGTGCCGGGGCGGGTGGGGACCCGCCGGGCGGCGAGCCAGCCCGCCAGCGCCTCGATCGCCTCGTCCTGGCCGGGCACGCGTGCGCCGTGCAGCCGGGCCAGCGCCAGCAGCGCGAGCGGTCCCGGAACCCCGTGTGCCAGACCGAGGTTGAGATGGCCCCGGGGGTGCTCCGGATCCGCGCCGGGCAGCCCCGGTCCGCCGGCGGTCCACCAGCGCGGCAGCACGCCGTCGCCCGGCCCGGCCAGTTCGACCAGCGCGGTGAGCAGGTCGGCCAGCGCCGGTCCGTGCGGCTCCAGTGCGAGCAGCAGCCGGCCGAGGCCCGCCGCGCCCGAGACGGTGTCGAAGGTGTGCGCGCGCAGGCCCGCGCCGGCGGCCAGGTCGGCGCGGAGCCCCGCGGTGCGGCCGGCGGCGGCCTGCCGGACCCGGGGCACCAGCCCGTCGAGCAGCGTGCGGTACTCGTCGGGGCGCCGGGCCATGGTGCGGGCGGCGAAGGCGATCGCGGCGGCACCGGAGTAGAGCCCGCCGCCCCGCATCGCCCCGGGGGACCGCACGGCGGCGGCGAGGTGCCCGTGTGCGGCGCGGCGCAGCCCGGCGTCGTCCTCGCCCAGGACGGCGAGCGCGAGCGCGGCACCGCTGCGACCGGAGCCGAGCGCGTGCGCCGCGCCCTGCGGCGAGCCGCCGGGCCCGCCGTCGGCGGCCGGGCCGCCCGGCGGCTCGGCCGCGTCGGGCCTGCTGAGCAGCTCGGTCACCGCGCGCACGGTCTCCGTCGCATTCATCGTGCCTCCCTCGGGCTCGACCGGCGGGCCCGGTGGGCCTCGACGGCTCCTCTGGCCAGCGCGTAGGCCCGGCGCTCGGCCTCGCGGTCGATCCCGACCAGCCGGTTGTGGCCCATGTGCAGCAGCGAGGCCAGCACCGGGTCGACCGACGGCGGGTCCAACCGGGCCGCGTACCGCGCGAGTTCGGCCGCCCGCTGCTGCCAGGCCGCGAGCAGCGCGGGATCGGCGGGCAGCAGGCCTCCGGCCGGGGCGGTCGGCCCGTCGGGGCCGATCGCCCGCAACGCGGCCGCGCGCAGGGCCCGGAACGCCTGGTGGTGCTCGTGCGACTTCGGGTACACCGCGGCCAGCCACGCGCCGGCCGACGGTCCGCCGGGTGCGCCTGCCGGGGGCCGGGGTCCGGCTCCGGGACCACGTGACCCGGCGTCGGCGACGGTGTCGGTGTCGGCGGCAGGACGGTCCGCCGGCGGCCCACCGAGGCCGGCCAGGAAGGCCTGCGCGGTGCCGGCGATGTTCACGGCGGCCAGCAGCTCCCGGGAGAGCCCGCGTTCGGCCCGGGCCAGCCGCAGCGCGGCGAGCGCGACCAGACTGTCGGCGTGGAAGACCCGTTCGGCGTCCGCGAGCACCTCGGCGCCGCCGTAGCGGTCGGTCTCCGGGGCGTAGCTCTCCAGGCGCAGGTCGGCGGCGAGCCCGGCCCGGCGCAGTTCCAGCACCCAGTCGTGCAGCGCGGGCAGCAGGTCCCTGGCGAGGGCCTGCGGTGCGCCGTGGAAGCGCAGCCGCAGATGCGGTGCCGGGTCCTGGTAGCGGATGAAGAACCAGCGGTCCACCTCGCCCGGCAGCGTGCCGACCAGCCGGGGCAGGTGGTCGGCCAGGATCTCGTCCTGACGCGCCTCGGTGGCCACCAGCCGGGCGAACAGCCAGGAGCCGCCGGGCAGTTCGACGGTCCGGTGGTGCCGGGCGGGCAGCGGGCGGCGGGGCCGGGCCGCCGCCGGCGGGGTCGCCCTGCGGCGCAGCGGGACCACCAGCTCGGCGGTCCGCGCGCCGTCCGGCCCGCGCAGCCAGCCGCCGTCGCCGACGGGGGCGAGTTCCTCCTGGAGCACGGTGGGCCCGGCGGAGCGCGCCTGGCTGTGCAGCAGCTGCTGGTGCCACGGGAGGTCGAGGTCCAGGCTGATTCGCTGGTCGCCGCTGACCAGCCGGACGGCGGCCGGCACCCCCCAGCGGCGGCGCCAGCGGGCCAGCCCCTCGGCCCACTGCTCGAACGGGGCCGAGGCGGCGGGGACGGGCGCGGTCAGCCGCCAGGCGGCCGGGGCCAGCACCACCCGGCCCCGGCGGACCCGGGGCAGCGCCGGCGTGCTGCTCGCCGCGCCCCAGTCCCAGGGCTGCCAGGGCCGCTGCCCGGTCAGCGTCACCTCCTGAAGGAAGCGGGCCGCGTTGGGCGCGCCGCTGCGCAGGTTGAGCGCGTGATGGGTGGTGGCCCTGACCTCCCGGCCGAGGCGGCGGGAGTACACCGCGAGCCGCTCGGGATCGGCCAGCACGACCAGGTCGTCCAGCGGCAGCACGGCGGGGCCGCCCGGGTCGGCGAAGGCGCTGACCACCACCCGGTGGTCGAGCCAGCGCGGGGTCAGCGCGATGTTGGCGTGGCGCGGACGGTACGGGGTGAACTCCAGGTGCGCTTCGAGCGCGTCGTCGTCGCCGGCCCCGGCGGCCTCGGCCAGCAGCGCCGCACCGGCGAGGGCCGGGTCGTCCGCCGGCGCACCCGCACCCGGCGCACCCGCGACCAGGGTGGCGAAGCGGCCGAAGGTGGCCCCGGCGCGGTCGCTGCCGGCCACCGGGGAGAGCACGAGTCGGAAGTCCCCGGCGTCCAGCGCCTCGACGGAGTCCGCCGCCAGTTCGGCGTACAGCTCCAGGGAGGCGGGAGGGGTGTCGGCGGCGCCGTCCGTCCCGTCGCGCGGCGGCGTCAGCCGGGCCAGCAGGTCGTCGTCCAGGACCACTTCGGGCAGCAGGCCGTCCGGCCCCCGGTCGGCGAGGGCGCCCGCCGCCAGTTCGGCCAGCAGCCGGTCGCGGGCCGCGTCGGCGTCGGTACGGGCGCGGGACGGCTGCGGGTTGGCCGAGCCGCGCCCGCCGGCCGGGCGCCGGTAGCCGGCCGGCGGCCCCAGGCCGGTGTCGGGGTCGAGCAGTTCGGCCAGCGGGACGGGGCTGTCCGTCCCGTACCGCTCGATGAACTCCACGTGGTACGAGCGCAGATGCTCGGGTGCGGTGGTCGGCGGCGACAGCCGCCAGAGGACCGCGGCGGCCTGCTCCAGCTCGGTGCGGACCTGGTTCGGCAGGACCACCTCGGCGTCCAGCGCGAGGTCCGCGTGGAGCGGGCGGTCCGCCGGGGCGAGCCGGGTCATCCGGGCCCGGGCCTCGCGCAGCAGGCCGGTGGCCCGTCCGCGCGGCAGGGCGGCGGCTCGCGTCAGCACGTCCCGGACGGCGGCGAGTTCGGCGTGCACCGGGTGGCCGGCGGGCAGCCGGTCGAGGACATGGCCCAGCAGGTCGGTGCTGTCCGGCGGGGGCGTCAGGTCGGTGAGCAGGAAGCCCTGTCCGACCAGCGAGCGGACCAGCGCCGCGACCGCCTCGGCCGGGGCCGCCGGGAACTCGGCGGCCAGCGCGGCGAGCAGTTCGGCGTGCCGGACCGGTTCGGCGGCGGCCTCGACCGCGGCCCGGACCACGGCGGTGGCCCGGACGGTCCGCTCGGCGACCGGCTGCGCCTCGGCGCCGGCGCGGGGCCGGCCCTCGGGCAGGTAGGGCAGGACCAGCCGGTCACCGCGCAGGCGGGCCTGCTGGTCCACGGCCAGCCGCAGCCCGGGCAGCACCGCCGGGTCGGTCCGCAGCCGGTCCAGCAGGGGGAGCAGCCAGCCGAGGTCGGGCCGGAAGACGCGGCGGTCCGCCCCGTCCCAGCGGACCTTGGCCGCCGCGTCGAACCGGGCCGGTGCGACGGCGGCCATCAGTCCGAACGGGGTCGGCCGGGTGGCCATCCGCAGCCGGTAGCGGCTGACCGCCTCGGCCGCCCGGCGCAGGGCGGCGGGGCGGGGCGTGGCGCCGGCGGCGGTCTGGTCGAGCAGGTCGGCCAGGGAGGGGCTGGAGACCTCGATGGCCTCCCGCAGGGCCGGGTCGGCGACGGCCTCGGCGAGGAGGGCCCGCAGCGCGGCGCCGTCGGGCCCCGGCGTCGGCGAGTGTGCCGGGCCGGCCGGGTGCTCGGGGCCGGCCGGGACCGTGCGGCGCTGCGAGCGCGGCAGCGCCGGTGTCCGCAGCAGGACCGGGCCGGTCGCGGTGAAGGGTCCGTCCTGCCGCGTTCCGTGCGTCTCGCCCACCGTGCTCCTCGTGCCGCGTGCCGATGCCGTCACCGCCGTGGTGCGGGCGTGGGTCGCGCCCCTGACGGCGGGTCGGGTCGTGTCTATCCCGGAGATCGAAAGCTGTCTACTGTTGATCGAGGGCTGTCAATAGTTGGCTGAATTTGTCTATTCATCTGTGCGCAGTCATTGTCGGACCCATGCACGAGTGCCTAGCGTCCGCATCAGTTCGCCGCGGTCAGTCGCGGCACTGACGAAGGGAGGCCCCCATGGCCACCGACATGCAGGAGCTGTTCGACCTCGACGTGCAGGACCTGGTCTCGGCCGAGATCGGCGAGCAGGAGGAGGCTGTCATCAGCATCTCCTGTGAGGGGTCCTGCACCCGCCCGTACTGCATCTGATCCAGAGGCAGCACCGGTACCGGAGGGCGCGGTTGCCCGGACCGTTCATTCGGTCCGGGCGGCCGCGCCCTTGCGCGTCCAGGCAGGCCAGAGGGCACCGGCGGATCGCCGGTGCCCTCTGCCGTTCTGCTCTGCCGTTCCGCTCCGCCGTTCCCGGCCGTCCGCTCAGCCGCCGGCGGCCAGCGGTCCCCGGCCCGCCGCGGCCGGACCGTCGTCCGCCACCGGCCCGGGCAGCGGTCCCCGGGCCAGCCGCAGCAGTTCCTCCGGGGTCAGCCCGGCCAGCCGGGCGCGGCCCAGCCGGAGCACCTCGGCGGCCGTGGCCAGCAGCTCCGCCGTGGTCGCCGGGCGCTCCGGCAGTCCGTCCGCCCAGCCGCCGCCGGCCAGCCACTCGCCGACGGCGCCGCGCAGCTGTCCGGTGCCCACCTCCCGGACGGTGAACGAGAGGTGCACCGAGAGCCCCTGACGGCCCGTCGCGCTGTGCGGGGCACCACGCGGCACGTACAGCACCTCACCGGGCCGGAGCACCGTGCTGAGCGCCACCGCCCCGGGCTCCGGGGCCAGCCCCGGGCGCCAGCGCCCGTCGGCGGGGGACTCGTGGACCGTCCACTCCTTCTCCCCGGCGAGCTGCACGACCAGCACGTCCGCGTCGTCCCGGTGCACGTCCAGCCCGCGTTGGCCGGCACCCGTGGCGAAGCAGAACGCCTCGGTCCTGCGGCCCAGTTCGACCGCGATGTCGGCGGCCAGCGCGCGCACGGGCGCGTGCCACTGGTCCAGCTGCGGCAGCAGCAGCGAGGCGCCCTCGGCCAGCAGGGCGGCGATCCGGACCGGATCGGCGAAGCCGTCCTCCCGGCGCCCGGCCACCGTCCGGACCGTGCAGAACTCCGCGGCCGGGACGACCGCGCCGGCCTTGACCATCTCGACGTACGGCACCCGCAGCAGGCCGCCCCACAGCACGGCGTCCAACTCGCTCGGCCGGGGCAGCCCGGGCGGCCACTCGGCGGTGCGGAACACCTCCGGCCGGCGTTCCTCCAGCATCCTGGCGAAGGCCGCCGTGTCCCCCACCAGACCGGCCAGTACTCGTGTCATCGTCCATTCCCTCCATTCGGCGGCCCACCACCTGCTGACCGCTGGATAACCTACGGGTGAACACCGGGAATCGGTTCACCGACCGGTTCGCCGCCCGACCGGGACCGGTCGGCTTCACGCCACATCGGGACGGTCGGCGCGCACCACCCGCCGAACCCGCCCTCAGGACGGATCGCCGCCCCGACCGGGCGGCTGGCGGTCACGCCGTCGACGGCCACCGGCACCCCCGGCCGCCGGCCGGATCACGGTCCTCGCTGGTCAGCGCGGTCCGGAAGGGCGGACCTGGCCCGCTCCCGGCGCGGGCCCGCACCGGCCGCCGCCCCCGGCACCACCCCCGACCGGCCGGCCGGCGCCGGCGCCGCCCCGAACGCACGCTCCGGTCGATCCGGGCACGCGTGGGGAACATCACATCCGCGGGGACCGGCCTTGGCGTGGACCGGGTGGTCCACCGGTTGCCGGGAGGAACGGCCGGCCGCGACGGCCCGGCGCGGCCTGAGCGGAGTCGGCGGCGGAGTCGGCGGGAGACCTCGGAGGGGTGACGACGGGTCCTGCCTGCGGGGGGTTCACGCAGGACCCGTTGGCTCATGGCTGGGTACCGTCCACCGGCGTGGCGAGCCGGTAGCGGCCGGCGTCGCGCTGAAGGGCCCCGGCGTCGACGAGGCTGCGCCGCAGGGAGACGGCATCCGGCGCGCCGTCCGCGCACCACGGCTCCAGCCGGTCGGTCACCGTGCGCTCGTCGTACTCCTCCGCGCGCTCGAAGGCCGTCTCCGCCACGTGCCGCAGCACCGCAGGGCGGGCCTCGTCGCCCTCCTCCGGCAGCCTGACCAGGACATCGCCGCGCACGAAGCCGCGCAGGCGCGGGTCGGGCTGCTCGGCGGCGGCCTGCTCCTCCTGCCGGGCCGCCGCGGTCGCGGCCGCCGTGGCGAGGGCGTCGCCGTCCAGGGTGAGCCGGCCGCGCCCCTGGGTGAGCACTCCGGCCCGGACGAGCTGCCCGATGGCCTTGGCGGCCTCCGGAGTGGCGAGCCCCGAGGCGCCGAGGATCTCCGAGGAGGTCTCCGAGCCCAGGGCGACCGCGGCGAACACGCGCCGCAGGGTGGGGTCGGACAGGACAAGGGTGAGTTCTTCAGGTGTCATCAGTCTGTTCGCTTCCTGCTGCCGGGTGCCGGCGGCCTGGACGGCCCGGCACCCGGCGGCCGGATCAGCGTCCCTTCCGCTTGATCTTGATGCTGTCGAGGTCGGTCGACCTCGATTTGAGGTCGCGGAAGCCGGCCCCCAGCCTGCGGACGGCCTCGGCGGTGAGCTTCTCCGCCTTCTCCAGGACGGTCTCGGGCTTGTCCTCGGGGGTGGCCGGGACGAGGACGCGGAAGGTGAACGTCAGCAGGGCCCGGTCGTAGGTGACGGTGCCCTCCTCGGTGAACCTGGCCTTCATCAGGTCGTGTTCGTCGGCCTGGGCGAGCAGGGCGGCGCGCTGCTCGTCGTCGAGCGGGGCGAACTTGCCCTGGGTGATGACCTGGTAGGTCTTTCGGCTCATGAGCGCGGATCTCCAGACAGGGATTCGAGCGGCACCCGGCGCCACGGCGGTCGCCGGTGGCGTGAACCAATCGGGCGCTGCCGGGCGGAAGTTGGGGCGGTGGCGGCAGTCGGGCTGCCGTGGATCACGCCTCGGCCGGTCGGTGGGGCCGGTGCGGCAGCAGGAACAGCAGACAGGTGACCACGGCCAGACCGCCGGCCGCCCAGTACAGCGCCTCGCTGTAGGTGGCGACGAAGGTCCTGGCACGGATCTCGTCGAGCGCGCCGCCGATCGCGTCCTGGCTGCCCCGGTCGCTGGTCGCGGCGAGCGCGGTGCAACTGGCCGGAACCGCCGTGAGGTCGTCCTGGCCGAGCGAGTCGGTCGCGCAGGCCCGGATGCCGTCGGCCTGCTGGACGGAGACCGCCTGGACGGTCGGCACGACGCGGTCGGCCTGCGCCCCGACGTTGCCCGCCAGGGCGGAGAAGAAGATCCCGCCGATGACGGCGACACCCAGCGCGGCGCCGAGCTGGCCGGTGGCGTTGATGATGCCGGACGCGGCGCCCGCCTCCTGCGGCTTGACCTCACGGAGGATCAGGCCGGTGAGCGGGGCCATCAGCAGGCCCATGCCCGAGCCGAGCAGCAGCATGGACGGCGCGGCGTGCCAGGAGGTGATGCCCGTGCCCAGATGCTGCGCCACCCAGGCGTACGAGGCGACGCCGGCCGTCATCATCAGCGAGCCGGCCATCAGGCAGTACCGCCCGTACCGGGGGAACAGCGTGCGCACGGCGATGGTGCCGACGATCGGGACGCCGAGCGAGAACGGGATCGCGGTCAGGCCGGTGTGCAGCGCGGACCAGCCGAGGCCGCCCTGCAGATACAGCGTCCAGCTGAGGAAGAACCCCGCCGGTACGCAGCTGAAGAGCAGCTGGGTGCCGATGCCGGCGCCGAACGCGCGGACCTTGAACAGCGAGAGGACGACCAGCGGCGAGCCGTCCTTGCGGGTCTTGTGGCGCTCGTAGCAGACGAACAGCACGATGACCGGAACGGCGGCGACGAGCGAGACGACGCTCCACACGGGCCAGTCGAGCTCGCGCCCGAGCATGAGCGGCAGCATCAGCAGCAGCAGCCCGATGATCGCCAGCACCATGCCGACGGGATCCAGCCGCATCGCGTGCGGTGACTTCGATTCGCGCATCCACGCCCAGGCGCCGGCCAGCGCGGCCAGGCCGACCGGGAGGTTGACCACGAAGATGCTCCGCCAGCCGAGGCCCAGCGGGCTCCAGTCGACCAGGACACCGCCCAGGATCGGGCCGGCGACGATGGCCAGGCCGATCATGCCGGCGTAGAGGCTGACGACCCGGCCGATCTCCTGGGGCGCGAAGGTGACGTGGATGATCGCCAGCACCTGCGGCACCATGATCGCGGCGGCGAACCCCTGCAGGATCCGGGAGCCGACGAGCATCTCCGAGTTCTGGGCGACCGTGCACAGCGCGGACGCCGCGATGAACCCGGCGACGCCGGTCAGGAACATCCGCTTCCGGCCGAAGATGTCACCGAGCCGCCCGCCGGTGATCAGGATGACGGCGAAGCTCAGCGTGTAGCCGGCGGTCATCGCCTGGAGGGCCACGGCGGAGGCGCCGAGGTCCTGCTGGATGCTCGGGATCGCCACGGTGACGATGTTGACGTCGAGCAGGTCCATGAAGGTCGCGACCAGCAGGACGGTGAGCGCGAGCCACCGCCTGGGGTCGGGCGCGGGAGCGTCGGGTGAGACGGGTCGGCCGGTCTGGACCGGGCGCTCCGCTTGCCCTGCCTCGCTCATGGGTCTTCTCCGGTTTCCTGGTCGGTCGGGAGGCGGCCGGGTGCGGCCGGACCTCGGACGGGTGCGTCGGGCGCCCCGGTCACGGTGCCGGGGTGGAGTCCGGGGTGGAGTCCGGGGCGGCGGTCGCGGCGTTCCGGGCGAGGGAGGTCCACGACCGCATCAGGAGGTCCACCACGTCGACGACCGTGTCGGTACCGGTGTCGGCGGGGGAGAGCACGCGCTGGATGGACAGTCCGTCGTCCAGGGAGTGCAGGATGAGGGCCAGGAGTTCGACCGGCGCGGGCGGCGTCACCGAGCGGGCCGCGAAGCCCTGCTCCAGCGCCTGGGCGAACGCCGCGCGGGAGCGCCGCTCCCGGTCCGCCAGCACCGGCAGCAGCTTCGGGTCGCGCAGGCCGTAGAGCCAGAGCTCGGTGCGCAGGGCGAGCCAGCCGGCGAGGTTCCGGTCGCGCTCGCGGTGCCAGGCCCGCAGGTGCTCGATCGTCTCGTCGAAGGAGTCGGCCCGGAGGGTCATGGCCTGGACCTCCTCCAGCTCGTGCTGGGTCCGCTGTTCGAGCAGGGCCAGGACGAGTTCGTGCTTGCCCTCGAAGTTGCCGTAGAACGCGCCGCGGGTGTAGCCGGCGCGCTCGACGATCTGCTCGACCGACGTCCCGCTGACCCCGACCTCGGCGAACAATTCGGTTGCGGCACACAGGAGCTGATCGCGGGTGAGTTCCCGGCTCTCCTGCCGGGTGAGTCGTTTGGACATGGTGGGCGCCTCCTCTTACGGCCTGTCAGATACAGAACCGTATCTCAATACAGAGCTGTATCTGAAACGTATTTCCCCGGTGGCCGACCACCTCCCGGGCGACCGGTCATACCGGCCATCCGCCCGAACGAGCGTGCCCACGCCCCTCCGCTTCGACTTCCCGCCGTGGTCCGTGCGCTCCCCGGACTGTCAACGAGGACCCGAAGAGGTTGCGCGGAGCGGGCAGTTGTCGATCGACGTCCCGTCATGCGCCTGCCCGTCCGACCTCCCGACGGCACGCTGTGCCTGCTACGCTGGACGTGACCTGTAGTCGTGTGATCGAGGAGTGGCAGACGTGGCGGGTGACGACGACATCTCCGGGTGAGATCCGGATCTGACGGCCACCGCCGGTGCTTCAGGAGCGCCGCCGAGGTGGTCCGTTTCGTCGTACCCCTTTCCCATGTCTGCCCGGGGCAGAAGTTCACGCCTGCCCTCAGTCCCTTCGAGGTCACTTCCATGTCCGACGCTGCCGTCGTCTGCTCGAACGTCTCCTTCGCCTGGCCCGACGACACCCCGGTCTTCCGCGACCTGTCCTTCACCGTGCCCGTCGGCCGGACCGGGCTGGTCGCCCCCAACGGCTCCGGCAAGAGCACCCTGCTCAAGCTGATCGCCGGCGAACTCAAGCCCGCCAGCGGCTCGTTGGCGGTCACCGGCAGGCTCGGTCACCTCCGCCAGAGCCTCCCCCTGACCACGGACCTCACCGTCGCCGAGGTGCTCGACATCGCCGGGATCGTCCGGGCCATCGACGCCGTGGAGTCGGGGGACGTCGACGAGCGGCACTTCACCACCATCGGCGACGACTGGGACATCGAGGAGCGCACCCGGGCCCAGCTCGACCGTCTCGGCCTGGCCGGCCTCGCCCTGGACCGCAGCCTGAGCACGCTCAGCGGCGGCCAGATCGTCTCCCTCGGCCTCGCCGCCCAACTGCTCAAGCGCCCGGACGTGTTGCTGCTCGACGAGCCGACCAACAACCTCGACGCGGAGGCCCGGCACAAGCTCTACGACGCGCTGGCGGACTTCAACGGCTGCCTGCTGCTGGTCAGCCACGACCGCGCGCTGCTCGACCGCATGCACCACATCGCCGAACTCGGCAACGGCGAACTGCGCTTCCACGGAGGAAACTTCACCATGTACGAGGAGGCGGTGCGGGCCGAACAGGAGGTCGCCGAGAAGAACGTCCGCAACGCCGAGCAGGAACTGAGGCGGGAGAAGCGGGAGATGCAGCAGGCCCGCGAACGCGCCGAGCGCCGCGCGAGCAACGCCGCCCGCAACCTCAAGAACGCCGGCCTGCCCCGCATCTTCGCCGGCACCATGAAGCGCGGCGCGCAGGAGTCCGCGGGCCGGGCCGGCCAGATGCACGCCACCCGGGTCGGCGACGCCAGGGCCCGGCTCGACGAGGCCGGGCGCGCCCTGCGCGAGGAGCAGCGCCTCGCCCTGGACCTGCCCGACACCCAGGTGCCCGCCGGGCGCAACCTCTTCCTCGGCGAGGGCCTGCAGGTCCGCCACGCCGGCCGACCCGTGTTCGCCGACGGCGGCGTCGACCTGAGCATCCGCGGGCCCGAGCGCATCGCGCTGACCGGGCCCAACGGCGCCGGGAAGAGCACCCTGCTGCGTCTGGTCACCGGCGACCTCACCCCGGACGGCGGGGAGATCAAGCGCAACGACGGCCGGATCGCCCACCTCTCGCAGCGCCTGGACCTGCTGGACCTCGACCGCACCGTGGCGGAGAACTTCGCCGCGTTCGCCCCCGAGCGGCCCGAGGCGGAGCGGATGAACCTGCTCGCCCGCTTCCTCTTCCGCGGCGCCCGGGCCCACCTGCCGGTCGGGGTGCTCTCCGGCGGCGAACGGCTGCGCGCCACCCTGGCCTGCGTGCTGTGCGCGGAGCCGGCCCCGCACCTGCTGCTGCTCGACGAGCCGACCAACAACCTCGACCTGGTCGGCGCGGGCCAGCTGGAGAGTGCCCTGAACTCCTACCGGGGCGCCTTCCTGGTGGTCAGTCACGACGAGCGGTTCCTCGCCGAGATCGGGGTCAACCGCTGGCTGCGGCTGGCCGACGGGACACTGAAGGAGACGGGAGCCCCCGCGGTGTGAGCCGCCGGCGTGTGACGCGGCCGGCCGGCACGAAGTCGCGGTGGTTCGGCGGTGAAGCCGGTGGACGTGGCACCTCGGGCGGACGCGCGAACTGACGAAATCGGGGACCTCGGGGCCGCCGGGAACGGTGTCGTACGCGGCTTCGCCGGGCCCGCGGCCGCGATCCGGCGGCCGTGCGCGACCTCGGGGCCGACCGACTCCGGACAGGCGCTCACGCACCCGCCCACGCCTTCGGCAAACATGTCCTGACCTGGTGTTTTCCTGGGATTCGCCTAGGCTGGGGGAGTTCTGCCGGACACCGTCGGAGGGGATATCGTGAGTGACGAAGCCATCAGGTACGACGCCAGCCACATCCAGGTGCTGGAGGGGACGGAAGCCGTTCGGAAGCGGCCCGGAATGTACGTCGGCTCGACCGGTGAACGCGGCCTGTGGCATCTGGTGTTCGAGGTCGCCGACCGGGCGGTGAACGAGGTCCTGGCCGGCCGCGCCGGCTGCGTCGACATCACTCTCACACCCGACGGCGGTGTGCGTGTCACCGACGACGGGCCGGGCGTCCCCATCGAGGACGCCCGGGACGTCGGCGACCCCGGCCTCGTAACCCTGCTGACCCGCATGCACGCCGGGGCGAAGCCCGGTGGCCGCCACGACGTGGCGTTCGGCTACGGCATGGGCCCCTTCGTCACCAACGCCCTGTCGAGCAGGCTGACGGCCGAGGTGCGGCGCGAGGGGATCCGCTGGGTCCAGGAGTACTCACGCGGCGTCGCGCTCACCCCACCCACTCATGCGGGGCCGGCGACCGGAAGCGGGACCACCATCGCCTTCTGGCCCGACGCCGACATCTTCGGGACGGCGGAGTGCTCGTTCGACGGGCTGGCGGAGCGCTTCAGGGAACTGGCCTTCCTGAACCGGGACCTGGACATCTCGCTGACCGACGAGCGCCGCCCGGTCGAGTCCCGCTCGGTGCGGTTCCGGTTCCCGGGCGGGGCACGGGACTTCGTCGCCTTCCTCGACGAGCAGGCGGGGGCACCCGTTCACCCGCACGTCATCGACTTCGGACGGGAGGATCCGCGGATGGCCGGGACGGTGGAGGTGGCCTTGCGATGGACCCGCTCCCGAGAGGAGCGGGTCCGGAGCTTCGCCAACTGCCGGCCCACCCCCGGCGGCGGCATGCACGAGGCGGGCTTCCGCGACGGGGTCGCGGCCGCGGTCAACGCGTACGCGCGCGAGCGGCGTCTGCTGACAGCGGCGGACCCCGATCTCAGCACGGACCGGATCGGCGAGGGCCTGACGGCGGTCGTGTCGGTGAAGCTGGACCATCCCGAGTTCGAGGGCGCCATCCGTGACCGGCTGGGCAGCGTCGCAGCGCGCGCCTGCGTCGGACAGGCCGTGCAAGAACACCTTGGCAGCTGGCTGGAGGGGCACCCGGAACAGGCCGCAGCCGTCATCGACCGGATCGTCCGGGCCGCCCGCCGGGACTGACCGGCAACAGAACGCCCTGCCGATTCCGGAAACGGGCCGGCAGGGCCGTCGGCAGCACGCGGGTGCTCGACCAGGGATCAGAAGCCGTGCAGCCGGTCCAATCCGTCCAGATTTCCGTGGTCGGGTAGCCGGGTCACGCTGCCGTGACCCGGCTACCCGACCGCACCAGGAAACAACCGGCTGAGGTCACCCCCGCCACAGAGCAGACGGCGGTTTCGGTCCTCGTGGCCAAGTGCCAACTGTCGTGTCACGGCTCATGACGCCACACTCCGCGTCACCTCAGGGCGACAGATGCCCTGCTGACGCGGCAGTTGGCATGCTGGGTCACAGCCGCTCAGTGTTGTCCGCCGGTGCCGTGGCCAATCACTGGCGGCGGTCACAGTCAACTGTGACCGGATGGCTGCGTCGATCTGCTGTGCCAGGTGCCGGGCAAGCGCTCAGCCTGGGACGAGTGCGTCCCACTGATCTCGGGTCGGGCCGTCGTGTTCGGGCGAGAAGTCCGGGTGGGTAGCCAGCCAGGCGGTGACGTGTCGGTCCACTTCGGCGGTGCCGTAGGCGTCGTCGGCCGGTCGCAGGAGATGGCGCACCTGGGCTCGGGCTCGCATGACGACGGGGTCGTCGAAGGCGCAGGCGGCGAGGGCGGCAGCCCGCTGGTCCGAGAGTGGTGAGCTCTCGGCGAGGCGTTGCTCGTTGACGCGGTCGGCCGCCACCCGCGCGTCGAACCACGGGCGGAAGGCCTTTGTCGTCCAGGTGTGGTAGCCGGTGGGGTCCGCGGCGATCTGGTCGACATGGGTGGCGATGTGCTGGGCGGCGCGCAGGCCGAGGGCCGCGCCATGGCCCAGGGTGGGGTTGGTGTGGATCAGGCTGTCCCCGGCGTTGACCAGGCCGGTGACGACAGGTCCGGCATCGTCGGCGAGGGCGGTCCAGCGGTTGTCCAGGCCGGCTAGCGCCAGGACGGCCGACTGTGGTTCGGGGGCCAGGTCGAGCCAGGCCGCGGTGGCGGGGAAGCGGCGGGCGGCCGGGTCGGTGAGCGCGCCGCGGGTCGGATCACCGGTGGAGAGCACCAGGTTCACCGCGAAGGTGTCGTTGTCGGAGGGGAAGACGCCGGCGAGCGCGAACGGTACGGCCGAGCCGTTCTTCACCCGCCCGGGGTCACGCGGGCCGTCGGCACGCAGGCGGTACCAGCGGCACAGATAGGCGATCCCGGCGTGGTGGCTGTCGACCACGGGCGGGCGGCAGCCGGCCGCAGTCAGCCAGGCGGGAACCGGCGAGCGACGACCGGACGCGTCGACGACGAGGTCCGCCCGGTGCGTTTCCGCGCCCACCCGCACGCCGGTGACCCGGACAGGGCGGCCCTCCCCGAAGGTGAGGGCGCGCACCCGGCAGCCTCGCCGCACCTCAACGGTGGGTTCACGCCGTACAGGTCGTGTCGGCCTCACGATCGCCGGGCTGGCCGGGCTGCTGACCGGGATCCCGGCCGGGAACCCGGCCGACCGCGACACTGCCTAGTGCCGTATCAGGCAACGTTCGCCCTGGTGACAACTTCGCGTAGACGTTCGTCGGCGGCGTGCTTGTTTCGCCAGATGATGTAGCGGCGGATCATGCTGCCCTGGGCCTTGTGGCTGGAGTGGTCTGTGCCGTCGAGGGCGAAGTAGCGCAGGGCGGTGAACTGGGCCTCGATCCGGTTGAGCCAGGAGCTGTTGGTCGGGGTGTAGGCGATCTCGATGTTGTTCGCCGCCGCCCACGCTCGTCGTCATCGATCTCACGGACCTGCACGCGTTCAGCCACGTGATCATTCTGACCGCCCGGCGCCGCCCGGCGCAGCAACCGGACGACACATCGCGGGGCGAACGTTGCCTGATGCGGCCCTAGTTGCCACCGGCGTACCGGCTGACGTGGTCGGAACCGACGGAGCCGCACACGATGGTTGTCACCAGCGGTTCGCGCTACTTGTCACCTTCGCCGGGTGCTGGGCGTTTCCGTCACCGGTTGACCGGTGTCGGGCCCGGCGGGCCCGGCGGTGAGGCGGGGGACGAGATGAACGTAGGCGACCGTGCCAACGACCTCGGCGAGGGGCTGAGTCACGACGACGGCCGGCGCGACGGCGTAGGCGGCGGACAGGGCCGGGGCAGGACGACGAGGGGGTTGCGGGTCGCGCCGGTGCCCTGCCCCTCCGTGGTGCGGCCACCGTTCGTATGCTGGTCCACAGGCGGTGGCGGCCTCCCCGGACCCCGGACGGTGCCGCGCGCCGCGGAAAGGGGACACGGACATGCGGAAGCGGAAGAGGCGCACGGCCTGGTCGCTCACCTACTTCCTGCTGGGCGGTGTGTGCCTGCTGATCGCCGTGGTGATGGCGACGGGCTTGGCGACGAAGAGGGCCGCGCGCGGGGTGGAACACCTGATCCCGGTCCTGATCCTCGGCGTCCCGGGTGCGGTGCTGACGTTCCGCGCGCCGGTGTTCGGCGTCTCCTACGGGCTGGCCGGGGTCAAGTACTCCGGGCTGCTCAGGGCGCGCTCCTACGTGTGGGCGGACATCCGGGAGGTGCGGGTGGCCGTCCTGGAGGGCACGGTCTACTCGTCCGACGTCCCGGAGCTGGTGCTGGCCTCCGGCGGGACGGACCAGCTGCACATGCTGGCGGGCCACGGCTCGGGCGGGACCAACAGGCGGGTCAAGCGGCTGGTGGCCGAGTTGGAGGCGGCGCGCGCGGCCGCGTCCTGACGCCGGTCGCTTCCACCGGCGGCGCGCGGCACCGGCAGGCTCCCGGTGCCGGTTTCCCGACGGGCTCCCCGGGGCGCAGGCATCGGGCCATGGTGGGCTCGGAGCGCATGGCACGGCAGCGGTTGCCGGCCAGGCTCGGCGACAGATTTCGACCGGACTCATCCGCATCGGCTGACCTCACCCACCACCAGGAGGCCGCCACCGGAACATCCCGGTGGCGGCCTCCGCCGCGAACTCCGGACAACCGGCCCGCAGCCGTCGGCGTCGCGTCGGCGGACGCAGGGGGCACCGGTCGGGCGGTGAGTGCCTGCGGTCACAGCCCGTGTCCTCCTGTCGTGCTCGTGAGCCGGGACACGACAGCTGGAACCGGAAGAACATCGGGAGCCGGCGTTTCGTGGCCCACGGGACGCGCCTGTCGGCACCAGATGGCCTGGCTCTGCAACCCATCTACGAGCCGACGGTGGCTGTGTGCTGTATGTGGGGGCGGGGACATGGATCCCATTCCAGTCCCGAGCTGGATGCCGGGGACCTTCCACACCCACCCCCCATGGCCGCGAGTCCCTCGCGATCTCCGTCCGGCCCGACGCGAGGAACCGTACAACGCGGGACCGACAAGGCGGCCTGATCGGGTACCAGCGCCCGCTTCGTCTCCTCGGTTGCAATTTGCCTGGCCAGGTTCCACATATCGCGTCCCGGCTCAGCTCGGCCGGCCCCGGAGACGATCGTGGTGAGAGTTCGCGTGCCGATGTGACAGTTATCGGGCTTCGGCACAGGTCACTCAACGTAGCGAGAGCGGGGAGGCGTCAGTCAGCGGTTCCAACCGCCACCTATCGGTTCCGGTCACAGCAACTGTGACTGGCAGGGATAGTTGGCCAGTCGACGCGTGCTCTGCGCGGGTGGTGGAGTGCGTTGGCAGTGATGGTTGGCCACTTTGGGCAGCGCTAGTTGGCCAATGCCGCGGGTACTCGCTCACGGAAGGTAGCGGAGGCCGGGGGTGGTTGGCTGGCCGTGGCCGCTTTGAAGCTGAAGATGCTGATGTGCCGACCAGAGGTCATCGGTGGCTGCCCCGCGGGCACCGACCTGGCCCTGGCCGTTCGAGCGCCCCCGGCGTCGTTCACCTGAAGTGGTTCTGGCTCGACTTCCGTGATGGGGACACGCTGAATGACGTAAATCTGTACCGCGCCGTCAGCCACGGCTCGACTCGGCAGGGCCTGGTCGACCGGTGACCAGGTCGCGAGCTAGAAGATACCTGCGCGATTGTGCTGTACGAGGCCATCGAGGATCTCGCGCAGCCACGGGCTGCGGACGGCCGGCAGTCGAACCAGGGTGCGCCGGAACACTTCCCAGTCGGCCCGGAACATGTGATGGGGGCGCGGCGCGGGCGGGTCGAAGTCGTCGCGGAGGACGCCGTCGGGTAGGCCGCCCGACGCGGGGACGGGCAGGTCCGGCTCGGGGAAGACTAGCCACAGCCACACCCCGAACGGCAACGGCACCAGGTAGGCCGCAGTGTCGGCTGGGGTCCAGACCTCCCCCGTCTGCGGATGGGATGGCACGAGGAGGATGTCGGCGTCCTCGCGAGGAGCCGGCCGTCCCGGTCCGGCCAGAACGGCGCGCCGCGCCAGCGGACCTGCGGGCAGCAGGGCGTCGAGGGCGCGTTGGAACACCTCTCCGACCAAGCCGTCCGGAACCGTCACCGGCCAGCCCTCCGATGCCAGCAACAGGTGGGCGAGTGCCCGGCCTGCCGCCGCCTCCCACTGTGGGCTCCACGACCACCAGTGGTTCGACCAGTGACCTGCCCGCATCCGCGACCCCCACGTGGCAATCGGCTCGAACGGGGGTGTGCCCTTCCCGTTCGCCATCAGCTCCGTCCAGGAGAGCGGTGCCGCGTCGGTGTCGTCGACGGGAAGGCGGCGAACGGCGTTCGGGCTGAGCCACATCGCTTGCCAGAGCGAGCAGTCGTCGATCCGGCTCGCCACGGGCAGGGCGCACTCCACGCAGGCCACGTTGGGGCCGTCGGCCCCGTCAAGGCCGCAACAGTAGCCGCCTCCGCGATTCTCTGGGATAAGCACGGTTCCGTGGGCGTCGCCGGGCGCGATGACGATCGCGCCCGGCGCACCGTCGGACAAGGCGTAGACCGGCGCGTAGACACCGCGGGCGGCCGCCTCGTCCGGATGGATCTCGTCCCACATCCGCCACGGCGGCCCCCAGGGCTCCGAGTCCACGGCGAAGGTGCCCGACTCCATGAGTACCGGGAGCTGGATCCCGTTCCCGTACTTCTGATGGGCGTGGACCGGCAGTGCGACCTGGGACAACGGACTGGTCAACTCAGCGCCGCACCCCGCACACAAAAAAACAAACAAATGTCCTCCGTCTGGGAAACGGAGGCATCATCGCAGCTCGGCAGCGGCCAGCCAATTGGTTTTCCAGGACAGCATGAGGCACAGCAACCGTCACTCAGCGCTTGCAGGGCACGGAAGTTGAGCCAGAACCTCGTTTCACCCGTTGCCGACACACGGTCAACGAGCCGGGAGTGGCCGGAGCCAGAAGGCGCTGGTCAGCTACGGTGACGGCATGACCGAGAGCCTGCCTGATGACGTAGCCGACGTGCTTGAGCTCGTCCTGAGCACGGACGAGCCAGTTCACGTTGCGCTTCGACAGCAGGTTCCACAACTCAGCGTGATATCCCGTTGCACATGCGGGTGCGGTACCGCCTATTTCGAACTCGACACCAGCGAGGTGGAGCCCGCACCGACCGGCTCCGGCACTGTGGTAGCGGCTGATGCACAGCTCTTCACCGAGTCCGGCGAGTGCCCTGGCGAGGTCCTGGTCTTCGCGCAGGACGGCTACCTGTCGTGGCTGGAGGTTTGCTCATGGAGCGATGACGTCGAGGTGAATCTTGCCGCAGCGCATCGGTGGCTGCGGCCACCCTCTTGAGCCCGACATCGAGCTCAAGAGGGTGGCCGGGCGGTAATAACTGATCCGGCAGCGTGTGGACCAGGAGCCAACGGGCCGGATTCGTTCACCGTTCGCGCGAGCGACGACGAGGTTGCTGGCCTCGAAGCTGACCCGATCGCCATCCGCCAAGAACAGTGGGCTGTCCAGCTCGAAGGCGCGTCCGTCATCGGTTTCGAGTTCGTTCACGAGCACCAAGCGTGAGGTGGCTGTGGTCCCATCGGCGATCAGGCGGATGACCGGATGGTCCCACGCGGCCAAAGCTGCCGCGAAGGGGACTGCTCAGGCGAGGCCGAAGTCGCGTGACGCCGGCCCCAGGACCACCTGCATAAATCCCGCTGGGCGCAGTGCGCGCACCGCTATCATCCCCGGATGCCTCTCCGTCAGTACGCCTACTTCGCCTTGTTCAGCCAGCACGTCTCCGCCGACGAGATGACCTCGCAACTGGGCATCACTCCTGACGAGGTGTCCGTCCGCGGCAGCCGCTCCACCGAGCCAAGGACGATTCCTGTCAGCCACCGCTGGAAGGTCGTCTGTCGGGAGCCAGACCTGCGCGTCGACGAACAGATCGCCCGTATCCTCGACAGACTCCAGCCCCACGCGGCTTGCATAGCCGAGCTCGTGGGCCAACTGGCCGCCGACGGCGGCGGGGCAGTCCTGCAGGTCGTGCGCCACTTCAACGACACCGACCACGACGAATCGCCCAGCCGCCCGGACGCTCCCGACTCACCCAACCTCTTCGGCTGGCATCTTGAGCGCGATGTCCTGGACTTCCTCACCGCAGTCGACGCCGAGCTCGACGTGGACGAGTACGACATGACCCCAGGCGAGGATGACAGCTGAGCATGTGAACCGCTGCGGGTTCTGCAGAGACTCTAGATTGTTGCTGTGACCTGCAGGTTTGGCTGCTGTTGGCTGTAGTAGGCGGCTTCGTACTCGGCAG
>NZ_JBFBIL010000046.1:0-67244 GCF_040685575.1 Kitasatospora sp. NPDC088351
CTGCAGGGGGGACCCTGTGGGAGAGTAGGACGCCGCCGAACAATTATTCCAGAGAACCCCCACCCGATTCCGGGTGGGGGTTCTCTGCGTTTACGCAGGATACGATCGCGGTATGGCACGTCGTCCTGGCCCCAAGGCCAACCCCGAAGAAACCAAGCCGCGCACCGAGCCTTTCAGCCTGGCGACGGACCCGTTCACGATGGAGAGCTCGCACGAGGTGGCCGGTCTGTACCTGGCCCCGCCGGAGCGGGTGCTGGCACTGCACGTCGACGCCGAGACGGTGTTGCGGCCGAAGCTCAGGGCCGCGCTGGAGGAGCTGCGGCGCGAGCCGCTGCCGGCCACCGTGGCGACCCTGCTGGGGGCGCTCGACGCCACCTCGGAGAAGGTCGTCGGCACCCTGCACCGCAGGCGGCGGGGGGTGGCCTTCCGGCAGTACCTGTCGAGGCTGGACCAGGAGCTGCCGGAGGGCGGCGAGGTCCACCTGATCTGCGACAACTACTTCACGCACAAGTCGCCGACGGTCATCAACTGGCTTCGGGCGCACCCGCGGTTCGTCATGCACTTCGCCCCGAACGAGTCGGCCTGGCTCGCGCACGTGGAGCGCTGGTTCGCCTACCAGGCGGCCCGGGAGGGTTTCCACGGGGACAAGTCCTCGGCGGCCGCGCTGTCGGCGGGGATCACCGAGTGGCAGGGCAGTGTGGTGGAGGAGTCCGAGGAGGACGAGGGGACCGCACGCGGCGTCCACGTCTGGGTGAAGCCCCGCTACTAGGGATCACCAGCCAGCCAGCCAGCCGGCTCGGAGCGCTCGGGAGGGCTCAGAGCCGGCCGGCGGCCTTCAGCGCCAGGTAGGCGTCGGCGAGGGCCGGGGCCACCGCGGTCGGCGGGGCGTCCAGGACGGTCACGCCGTGGCGGGTGAGCCGGTCGGCGGTGAGCCGGCGGTCGGCACGGGTCTGCTCGGCAGCCGCCGCGCCGTACACGGCCTCGACGGTGCCGCGGCCGGTGGCCAGCTCGTCGAGGCGAGGGTCGGCCACGGAGGCCAGCACGACCTCGTGGCGCTTGGTGAGCAGCGGCAGCAGCGGCAGCAGGCCGTCCTCGACCGGTGCCGCGTCGAGGCCGGTGAGCAGGACGATCAGTGAGCGGTGCGGTGCCATCGTGAGCGCGGTGGAGACCAGGGAACGCATGTCGGTCTCGTAGAGGGCGGGTTCCAGCAGGGCCATCGCGTTGGTGAAGGCCGGCAGGATCTCGCTGGGGGAACGGCCGGCCACCGAGGCCCGCTTGCGCAGGTCGTGGGCGAGCAGGTCGACCCGGTCACCGGCCCGGGTGGCGAGCGCGGTGAGCAGCAGCGCGGCGTCGAGGGAGGCGTCCAGCCGGGGGGCGTCGCCGACCCGGCCGGCGGAGGTGCGGCCGGTGTCGAGGACGATCAGGATGTGCCGGTCGCGTTCGGGGCGCCAGGTACGGATGGCGACGGTGTTCCGGCGGGCGCTGGCGCGCCAGTCGATCGAGCGGACGTCGTCGCCCGGCAGGTACTCGCGCAGGGAGTCGAACTCGGTGCCCTGGCCACGGGTCAGGACGGAGGTGCGGCCGTCGAGTTCGCGCAGCCGGGCGAGCCGGGAGGGCAGGTGCTTGCGGCTGTCGAACGCGGGCAGGGCGCGGACCGCCCAGGGGACGAGGTGTGATCCCTGCCGGCCGGCCAGGCCGAGCGGCCCGAGGGAACGGACCGTCACCTTCCTGGCGTGGTGGTCGCCGCGCCGGGTCGGGGTGAGCACGGTGGTGACGCGGCGCCGCTCGCCGCCGGGAATCCGCAGGACGTGCCGGGAGGCGGCGATCTCGGTGCCGGGCCGCCAGGCGGACGGTGCCCAGGCGTCGCGGAGGCGCCCCCTGAGCAGGCGGCCCGAAGGGTTGGTCACGGTCAGTTCGACGGTGGCGGGTTCGCCGAGCCGGACGCTGGTGTCGCCACCCCGGGTGATCCGCAGACTGCGGACCGGGGCGGCGAGCACCAGGTCGGTGAGGACGGCGAGCAGGACCGCGCCGGTGACGGCGGCGATCCCGGTCACGGAGGGCAGGAGCAGGCCCACGACGAGCGCGCCGAGTGCGGCGAGCAGGGCGGTTCGCCCGGTGAGGGCCATGCGGTGCGCTCCTACGGGGAGGGACGGAAGGAAGGGGTCAGCGAGGGGCGGGCGTCTGGGCGAGGACGGCCTGGATGACCGAGTCCGCGGTGACACCCTCCATCTCGGCCTCGGCGCGCAGCGCGACGCGGTGGCGCAGGGTGGGCAGCGCGAGCGCCTTGACGTCGTCGGGGGTGACGTAGTCGCGGCCGGCCAGCCAGGCCCAGGCGCGGGAGGCGCCGAGCAGTGCGGTGGCGCCGCGCGGGGAGACGCCGATCGACAGCGACGGGGACTGCCGGGTGGCCCGGCAGAGGTCGACGACGTAGGCGAGCACCTCGGGCGAGACGGTGAGTTTGGCGATCTGCTCGCGGGCGGCGGCGATGTGCTCGGGGCCGGCCACCGGGCGCACGCCCGCCGAGGCGAGGTCGCGCGGGTCGAAGCCGGCGGCGTGCCGGGCGAGGATCTGGAACTCCTGGTCCCGGTCGGGCAGCGGCAGGATCAGCTTGAGCAGGAAGCGGTCGAGCTGGGCCTCGGGCAGCGGGTAGGTGCCCTCGTACTCGACGGGGTTCTGGGTGGCGGCGACCAGGAACGGGGCGGGCAGTGCGCGCGGCTCGCCGTCCACGGTGACCTGGTGCTCCTCCATGGCCTCCAGCAGGGCGGCCTGGGTCTTGGGCGGCGTGCGGTTGATCTCGTCCGCGAGCAGCAGGTTGGTGAAGACCGGGCCGGGCTGGAAGGAGAACTCGGCAGTGCGGGCGTCGTAGACGAGGGAGCCGGTGACATCGCCGGGCATCAGGTCGGGGGTGAACTGGATGCGCTTGGTGTCCAGGCTGAGGGCGGTGGACAGGGTGCGGATCAGCAGGGTCTTGGCGACGCCGGGGACGCCCTCCAGGAGCACGTGGCCGCCGCAGAGCAGGGCGACGACCAGGCCGGTGACGGCGGCGTCCTGGCCGACCACGGCTTTGGCGATCTCGGCGCGCAGGGCGGTGAGCGCCTGGCGCGGGTCGTCCGTGCCGCCGGGGGTACCAGGGGTGGCAGTCGCCGTGCCGGGGGTGTCGAGCGGGGTGGCGGTGGCCTGTTCGGTCACGGCTTCCGTACCTGCCTTTCGAGGGCGTCGAGATCGTCGGCGAGCCGCAGCAGTGCGGCGTCGTCGGTCGGGGGCGGGCCGTACAGGAGGGCCCGGGCGTCCCCGGCGGGGCGGTCGGGGAGGCGGTCGGTGACGGCCGCGCAGAGCGCGGTGGAGTCGGGGGCGCCGGCGCTGAGCGGGACGCCCAGGGCCGGGGCGAGGCGGTGGGCGGCGGCGCGGCGCAGCGCGTCGGCGGCGCGGCCGCGGGCCTTGGCCCGCCGGTAGAGGCGGGCACGGCCCTCGGTGGTCTCGGCGGCGCGGACCACCACGGGCAGGTCCTCGCCGACGACGGGGCCGAGCCGGCGGGCGCGCCAGACGGCGGCGAGCAGCGCGGCGATGCCGAGCTGGTAGGCGGCCCAGCGCCAGCCGTCGGGGATGAAGTCGGTGAACTGCTTGGCGCCGTGGGTGGCGACCGGGGCGCTGTAGTCGGGCAGGTGCCAGGTGAGGCTGGGCTGGGAGCCGAGCAGGCCGAGGGCGAGAGAGGCGTTGCCGTCCTTCTTGAGCAGCTCGTTGCTGAGGAACTCGCCGCTGCCGAGGACGATGACATCGCCGCCGCCGCGGCCGAGCGGGACGCTGACCAGGGGGTAGCCGTGGCCGCGCGGGTAGCAGCCCTCGCCGCGGGTGCCGGCGGTGTACAGCAGGCCGCCGAGGTGGGCGCTGCCGGCCCGGACGGCCTCGGTGAGCGAGCACTGGGCGGGGGTGCTGCGGACGGAGGCGTAGGGCGGGCCGCCGCCTTCGTCGGAGGGGCGGACACCGGGGGCCAGCGCGCTGAGGGCGGCCGGGCCGGGGGAGATCAGGACCAGCCGGGTGTGCCGGGCGGCGGCGAGGGCGCGCAACTGCTCCGGGGCCAGCAGGTCGGGTTCGGGGACGACGAGGGTGTCGGCGCCGGTGGTGTGGGTGGCCAGGTCGGCGGTGATGTCGACCTTGAGGCCCTCGCGCTGGAGCAGGGTGATTACGGCGTGGCTGCCGGAGGCGTCGTAGGAGCGCGGGTCGAGCGGGGCGTAGCGGCGCTCCTGGTTGAGGCCGGCCAGCACGGCGGCGGCGAGCAGCAGGACCGCCACCGTGAGCAGGTACCAGCGCGAGCGGTGCCAGAGGCCGCGGCCGGTGGGCGCGAGGCTGCTGGGGGCGGCGGGCGGCGGCGGTCCGGCGGCCTGCGGGGCGGTCGCAGGCGCGGCGGTGGCCGGCGGGGCGGCCGACGCGGGGGTGGCGCTGGTCGTCATGCCGCTCCTTCCGGGGCCGGGGCGAGCGCCGGGCGGGCGCGTTCCAGGGTCTGGTCGAGGTCGCGCAGCAGCCGGTACGCGGCCTGGTCGGCGGTGCGCTCGCCATAGGCGATGTCGTCGAAGACGACGGCGGCCGCGGTGAGGGCGGCGGCGTGCTCGGGCAGCGCCCGGCCGGCCTCGGCGGCGGCCTCGTCGGCGGTGCGGCCGGGGCGGGCGTCGAGGAGGGCGCGTTCCTCCAGGGCCCGGACCAGGGCGCGCATCCGCTCGCGGACGGCCTCGGTCCACTGCCCGGCGGCGGCGTGCCGTTCGGCGTCGGCCCGGTGCTGGGCGGCGGTGCGCGGCCCGGCGGTGCCGTAGACGCCGAGGGTGGTGCGGACGGCCCGCTTGGGCGCGCCGAGGCGCCACCACAGGGCCGCGCCGATCAGGACGGCGACCACCAGGAAGAGGACCAGCCCGGTGGTGCCGGTGGTGCCGTTGCCCGAGATGGCGTCGAGCGCGTCGCCGATCCGGTCGGCGATCCAGTCCAGGATCCGCTGCTGGAGGCTCGGGTCGTGGCGGTGGTAGTCGGCGTTGAGCAGTTCGTCGCGGGCCGCGTCGCGGGCCGGGTCCCGCCCGACGGTGACCGGGGCGCCGCCCGCCGCCGGCATTCTGTCCCCCCAGTTCGGCATGCGGTTCAGAGCCTCGCGGGGGCGGGACCGCCCTGGCCGCCCCAGCCGGGGCCGCCGGTGCCGCCGTGCTCGGGCAGGCCTGCGGCGCGGGCGAGCTCGATGTCGAGGGCCTCGCGGCGGATCCGCTGGTCGACGTAGAGCAGCACACCGATGGTGGCGGTGAACGGGATGGTGATGGTGGAGGAGATCACACCGGCGATCGCGCTGGTGATCAGCATCGCGGTGGGCAGGCTCGCCGGGTCGCCGGAGTCGACCTGGCTGCTGAGGTCGTCGAAGCCGAGGACCAGGCCGACCATCATGAACGGCATCGCGATCACGCCGGCGACGATGCCGGCCAGCAGCTGGCTGAGCAGGTTGATGCCGAACATCCGCCACCAGGAGCCGCGGACCAGGCGGCGGGAGCGGGAGAGCGCGGTCAGCACGCCCTGCTTCTCCAGCATCAGGGCGGGGGCGGCCAGGCTGAGCTGGATCCAGACCCAGACCGCGACCGGGAGGCTGAGCAGGCCGACGATGAACAGCAGGGCCGCGATGACGGGTTCGTCGGCGCCGGCCAGCAGGTAGCCGATCATCGGGGCGAAGCCGAGCAGCACGATGCCGACGCTGATCAGGGCGGTCAGCAGGGTCAGTCCGAGCAGCTGGAACACCCGGGGCCGGGCGTCGCGCCAGGCGTCGCGGATGGTGGCGGACTGTCCGAGGATGGCGCGGCTGACCACCATGGTCAGCAGGGCGGCGGCGACCACGCTGAGCAGCAGCGTCACCGGCAGGCTGGCCAGGGCGGACAGCACGGGTGTGAAGTCGCCGGTGTCGCCGCTGACGGACAGCTCCAGGGCGGTGCCCACGGCCTGCTGGACCACGGCGACGCCCAGCGAGAGGCCGAGCGTGGTGCGCCAGTGCTTGCGGATGGTGGAGACGGCGCCGTCGAGGATCTCGCCGAGGCCGAGCGGGCGCAGCGGGATGATGCCGGGCTTGGGGCTCTGCGGCACCCCCCAGCCGTACTGCGGGCCGCCCTGCCCGTACGGGCCGCCGGGGCCGTACTGGGGCCCGGGACCGTACTGCGGGCCGCCGTAGCCGGCGCCCCAGGCGGGGGGTGCGGTGGGTGCGCCGTGGGGTGGTGCCGACTGTCCGGGCACGGCGGCGGGCGCGTCGGCCGGGGGCCGGGCGTCGTCGCGGGGTTGCTCGGACGAGCCGGGCGAGGCCCAGCCCGGAGTGTCGGTCATCACTGCTCCTCGGAGGGGCGTCAGGGTTCGCGGAGGCGGGTGGATCTTCACCCGTGCGCAGCGCCCATCGTGCCATGGTGGTCGGACGCCTCTCATGGGTATCCGGTTGCTGAACGGCAACGGGGCCGCCGAGCGGGGACGGCGGGCCGGTCCGGACGGTTCCCGGGCGGGGAGCCGGAGGATATTCGTCCGGTATGGCCGGAATTCGCCGGGTCGCCAGTTGGCCGTTCTGGAGCAATGGGACTGCTGTGCGGCAGGTCACAATCCGGTAATGAGAGGATGGACCCATGAAGGGACGCGTCCTCGTCGTTGATGACGACTCCGCACTGGCCGAGATGCTCGGCATTGTGCTGCGTGGTGAGGGTTTTGAGCCGTTTTTCGTCGCGGATGGAGACAGGGCGCTAGCCGCGTTCAGGGAGACCAAGCCGGATCTGGTTCTGCTGGACCTGATGCTGCCCGGACGGGACGGTATCGACGTCTGCCGGCAGATCCGGGCGGAGTCCGGCATTCCGATCGTCATGCTGACCGCGAAGACGGACACGGTGGACGTGGTGGTGGGCCTGGAGTCGGGCGCCGACGACTACGTCACCAAGCCGTTCAAGCCCAAGGAGCTGGTGGCCCGGGTACGGGCCCGGCTGCGTCGTGCCGAGGAGCCGACGCCCGAGCAGCTGACCATCGGCGATCTGGTGATCGACGTGGCCGGCCACTCGGTGAAGCGGGACGGCCGGGGCATCCCGCTGACCCCGCTGGAGTTCGACCTGCTGGTCGCGCTGGCCCGCAAGCCCTGGCAGGTGTTCACCCGTGAGGTGCTGCTGGAGCAGGTCTGGGGCTACCGCCACGCGGCGGACACCCGGCTGGTCAACGTGCATGTCCAGCGCCTGCGCTCCAAGATCGAGAAGGACCCGGAGCGCCCCGAGATCGTGGTGACCGTCCGTGGCGTCGGCTACAAGGCCGGGCCCAGCTGACGTGGCGTACCAGGCTGACGACACCCCTTCGGGTTCCGCGACCGAGGGGGGCGCCGCCGTGCGCGGGGACGTCCTGAGCTCGACCACCAGGAGCCGCCGCCGACGCGGCCCGGGTACTCTGCTCGCGCCGGTGACCCGTCAGCTGCGCCGCCCCCTGCACCGGGTGACGGCGCTGTACCACCGCTCCATCCAGCTGCGGGTGGTCGCGGCCACCCTGATGCTGTCCGTCGTGGTGGTGCTGGTGCTGGGCGTGGTGGTGGTGGCCCAGGTGCGCACCGGGCTGCTGGACACCAAGAGGACCTCGGCGCGGAACCAGGCCAGCGACGGCTTCGCGACCGAGCTGAAGAAGATCGACGAGGCGAAGGACCTGCGCTTCAAGGTCGGGGCCACCCCCGATCCGACCACCGAGGAACTGGGCACCTGGCTGCTCAAGCAGGTCGGTGACCTCGCGGCCAGCGGGCAGAGCGTCTACTCGGTGATCGCCGTCCTGCCCAGCGGTCAGACGGTCTCGCCGGAGAACACCAGCGTGGGCCCGCGCTACTCCGGTGACATCCTGCCGATCAGCATCCCCGAGACGCTGCGGGCGAAGGTCTCGGCGGAACCGGGTCTGGCGTTCGACCAGCCGACCTCGATCCGCCGGGCCAGCGACAACGGCCGCCACCCCGAGCCCGGCCTCGCGGTCGGCATGCAGTTCGTCGGCCCGACCAACGCCACCAGCTACCAGCTGTACTACGTCTTCTCCTTCGGCCAGGAGACCGACACCCTGGGCATGGTCACCGGCACCCTGGCGACCGCCGGGGTGTTCGTGGTGATCCTGCTCGGCGGTATCGCCTGGCTGGTGGTGCGCCAGGTGGTCACACCGGTGCGGATGGCCGCCGGGATCTCCGAGCGGCTGGCCGCCGGGCACCTGGAGGAGCGGATGAAGGTCACCGGGACGGACGACATCGCCCGCCTCGGAGAATCGTTCAACCGGATGGCCAACGCGCTGCAGGCCCAGATCCGTCAGCTGGAGGAGCTCTCCCGGGTGCAGCGGCGCTTCGTCTCGGACGTCTCGCACGAGCTGCGCACCCCGCTGACCACCGTCCGGATGGCCGCCGACCTGATCTACGACAGCCGCGAGGACCTGGACCCGATGGCGGCCCGTTCGGCCGAACTGCTCCAGGGCCAGCTGGACCGCTTCGAGTCGCTGCTGGCCGACCTGCTGGAGATCAGCCGGTTCGACGCGGGCGCCGCGATCCTGGACGCCGAGCCGGTCGACCTGCGCGACATCGTCGGCCGGGTGGTCGAGGCCGCCGACCCGCTGGCGCAGGCCAAGGGCAGCGCGGTGGTGATCCGCGGTGACGGCGAACCGGTGGTGGCGGAGGTCGACTCCCGGCGGATCGAGCGCATCCTGCGCAACCTGGTGGTCAACGCGCTGGAGCACGGCGAGGGCCGGGACGTCGTGGTCCGGCTGGGCTCGGCCGACGGCGCGGTCGCGGTCGGCGTGCGGGACTACGGCATCGGCCTCAAGCCGGGCGAGGCGTCCCGGGTGTTCCACCGCTTCTGGCGGGCCGACCCGTCCCGGGTGCGGACCACCGGCGGCACCGGCCTCGGCCTGTCCATCGCGGTCGAGGACGCGCACCTGCACGGCGGCTGGCTGCAGGCCTGGGGCGAGCCCGGCGGCGGCTCGCACTTCCGGCTCACGCTGCCGCGCACCCGCGGCGGCGAGATCAGCCGGGCGCCGTTCCGGCTGGAGCCGGAGGACTCCCGCAGCAACCGGGGCCTCGGTTCGTACGGGACGCCGTACCGGCGGGCGATCCGGCCGGCCGGTGCCACCGCGCTGGCCGCCGCCGAGGAGCAGGCCGTCCCGGAGACGCCGGAGGGCACCGGCAACGGCTTCGGCAGCGGGCTGGGCGGGGTGCTGAACCTCGGCCCCGGTCTGGGTACCCGCCGGCTGCCCGAGGGGCCGCGCGCCGATCCCTCGGACGTGCGGACGGTCGGGGCCGGGTACGGTGCCACCGGCGCCCAGGTCATGGTGGACCCGACGCCCGGTCGGCCGTCGGTGGCACAGCGGACGGCGGAGCCGGGGACGACGGGCACGGCGGCCGCCGCGCATGGCACGGGCTGGACGGACACGGAGGGGTCGCGGCGTGCGAGGGACGAGCAGCAGGACTGAGCCGAGGCTGGCCGCGGTGGCCGGTGCGGTGCTGGGCGCCCTGCTGGCGGGCGGCTGCGCCGGGATGCCGGACTCCGGCAGCATCGGCAGGGTCGAGCCGTCGCAGGGCGCCGTGGACAAGAACCTCCAGGTCAGGGTCTTTCCGGTGGAGCCCGCCAAGGGGGCCAAGCCGCGTGACCTGCTGACGGGCTTCCTGGACACCCTCACCGCCGACGAGGGCTACGACACCGCGCGCAAGTACCTCACGGACGAGGCCGCCGCCAAGTGGAGCCCGGAGGCGGGTATCCAGGTGCTCTCCGCCAACCCCACCGTGCCCGTCGCCCAGAACGTGGCCGATACCGACACCGCGATGACCGCCTCCGTCCCCGGTACGGTCGTCGCCCGGGTCGACGGCAAGCACTCGTACACCCTTCTGGAGACCCCGGAGAGCGTCTACCTCGAATTCGCGTTCGTCCGGGAGAAGTCCGGCGAGTGGCGGATCGGCAAGCTGCCCGACGGTCTGATCATCAACGAGACCAACTTCCGCAACAGCTACCGCCAGGTGGACCGGTTCTTCTACACGGTCCCCGATCCGTCCTCGTCCGCCACCTCCGGGACCGGCGCCCAGGAGGTGCTGATCGCCGACCCGATCTACCTGCGGCGCCGAATAGACCCGCTGACCTCGGCCGCCAAGGCCGTGGTCGCCGGGCCCTCCGACTGGCTCGCGCCGGTGGCCCGGACCGCCTTCCCGGCCGGTGTCACCGTCCAGAAGGTGACGGTCGACGACGGCCGTATCGCCCGCGTCGAACTCGCCGGCCCCGACCTCGGCGGCACCCTGCTCTGCCGGAGGATGGCGGCCCAGCTCTTCTACACCCTCGCCGACCAGGGCAAGGGGCAGGTGGAGCGGCTGGAGCTGAAGGGCCCGCACGGCAACAACTGCCAGGTGATCCGCAGCGACGTGTCGGCCAACGGCCCCGGCGCGCTGGCCGGACCGCTGGCCGGCCAGCAGTACTACCAGCGCGCCGACGACGGCGTGCTGATGGACGCCCACGACGCGGGCGACGGCAGTCCCGTCCGCGGGCCGCTCGGCAAGCCCCAGTCGAAGCGCCCGCTCGGCACCGTGGCGGTGCGGCGCGACGGCTTGCAGGCCGCCGTCATCAGCAAGGACGGCCAGCAGCTCTACTCGGTACCGCTGGCGGACACGGCCCAGGCCCTGCCCGAGCCGGTGGCCACCTCCACGGCCCGGTCCACCGAGAAGAGCGAGGACGGTCTCGCGTCGCCCAGCTGGGACGGCCGCGGCGATCTCTGGGTGGTGGACCGCGACCCGCAGAACCCCAAGGTGCTGCTGGTGCGCGGCAACAAGCCCGTCACCGTGCCGGTCGACGGCCTGCAGAAGAGCACCGTACAGAGCCTCAAGATCTCCTCGGACGGGGTCCGGGCGGCCATGGTGCTCAGGACCGAGAAGGGCTCGCAGCGGCTGGCGGTCGGCCTGGTGCAGCACGGCGGCACCCCGAACGCGCCCACCGCGAGGATCATCGGGCTGCGCACCATCGCCCCGCTTCTCACCGAGGTCTCCTCGGTGTCCTGGGCGGAGGCGGACCAGCTGCTGGTGCTGGGCAAGGAGCGGGACCGGCTGCAGCAGCTGTACTACATCAGCACGGACGGCTCGCAGAGCTCCGACGGCTCCCTGCAGGGCGGCGAGGGGATGGCCACCGTGGAGGCGGCCGAGTCCCGGGCGGAGAGCTCGGCCCAGGTGCCGCCGCCGGTGCTCGCGCTCCAGGGCGCCGACGGCAAGATCTACCGGCTGGTCAACAGCCAGTGGCGCGAACTCGTCCTGACGCACCGGGCCGGCTCGTTCATCTACCCGGGCTGAGGCCGGCCGGGGGGAACCGGCCGGGCCGGTGCGGGACGACGGCCGCGACGGTGCCGGCCGCGCTCGCCGGGAGGCCGGCGGCGGCCAGCGCCCGGGCCGCCTCGGCGAGGCTGGCGCCGGTGGTCACCAGGTCGTCCACCAGGACGGGCAGGCGGCCGTCCAGCAGCCGGTGCGCGCGGGGCAGGACGGCGAGCGCGCCGTGCAGGTTGCGCCTGCGCTCGGCGGCGGTCAGACCGGCCTGGTCGGCGACCGGGCGGGTGTGTCGCAGCAGTGGCGCGGCCCGGGCGTTCAGGCCGCTCCGGCGCAGGGACCTTGCAGCGGCGCGGGCCAGCCGCAGCGTCGGGTCGTGGCCACGGGCACGGACGGCGGTGCGGGCGGAGGGCATCGGGACGAGCAGCAGCGGGGTGAGCCCGGCGCGCGGCCCGAGGGCGGAGCACACGGCCCGGGCGAGCGCGTCGCCGAGCGGGTCGGCCAGCCACAGCGCGCCGCGCTCCTTGTGGGCGAGCAGCAGTTGCCGTACCGGGCCGGCGTAGGGGGCGGCGGCGTGCACCCGGGGCAGCACGGTGGGGCCGGGCCGGGCGGTGGCCAGGGCGCGCCGGCAGGACGGGCAGAGCCGGACGCGATCGGCGCCGCAGCCCGCACAGCGGGCCGGCAGCAGCAGGCCCAGCAGCCCGGCCAGTGCGTGGGCGAACGGCCCCCGGGCGGGCCGGGGACGGGCGGGAGCGGTGGTGGGCGGCACGGCTGCTCCTGGCGGCAGGCACGAAGAGTGAGCAAAGAATGCGCCGTACGGGGGGTGTTGTCCAGGTATTTACCCATACTTCACTCGCATGAGGGTAGACAGGGTGCAACAGCTTGACCGCTAGCCCACAGCATCGGGTCATACCCACTTTTCCGCCTGGGGAGGCGGAAACCCCGTGTGAGGTGTTCGATAAGGCTCCAGGGGGTTTCAACCGTCCCTGGTGGGGAGGAAGTGAGGTGAGGGCCAGTCGTTTCCGCCGCTGGCGGTGGAGACGGGGGGCCGGCAGTGGATTGGCTGGTCCAGCTGGGTCTCAGCCCGATCCGGTAGCACCCGGATCGGCGTCAGCACGAGGGATCGGAGTTCTGCGTGGACATCGTCGTCAAGGGCCGCAAGACCGAGGTGCCCAAGAGGTTCCGCGAGCACGTGGCCGAGAAGCTGGAGAAGGTCCAGAAGTTCGACGGCAAGGTGATCAGCCTCGACGTCGAGGTGTCCAAGGAGCACAACCCGCGTCAGGCCGACCGGTCCGAGCGGGTGGAGATCACTCTCCGTACTCGTGGACCGGTGATCCGGGCCGAGGCCGCCGCCGGGGACCCGTACGCGGCGCTCGACCTGGCTTCGGCGAAGCTCGACGCGCAGCTGCGCAAGTCCGCAGACCGGCGCCGGGTGCACAAGGGCGGCAACGGCCGCACCCCCATCAGCGTCGCCGAGGCGACCGCGGCCCTGGCCGCGCTGCCCGACACGACGCGGCACGAGGGCGAGACCAACGGAGCCGTCCGCAAGACCATGATGGGATCCCTGGAAGTGGAGGGCGAAGGCCCGCTGGTGGTCCGGGAGAAGACCCACCCGGCCGCCCCCATGGCGCTGGACCAGGCGCTCTACGAGATGGAACTGGTCGGCCACGACTTCTACCTCTTCGTGGAGAAGGACAGCGGCCTGCCGAGCGTCGTCTACCGCCGGCACGGTTACAACTACGGTGTCATCCACCTGAAGGCCGACGGCTCGGCCGGGGCGGGGGCCGGCGCCGGTGGTGCGATCGGTGGGTCCGACGACGAGGACTGACCGTCCGGGCAGTGTTGGAGAGGTGACCCCGGCGGCCGTGGCCGCCGGGGTCACCGGCGTTTCGGGGGCCGTGGCGGCACCGCGCGCCGGGCGGGCGGCGGGCAGGGGGTTCGGCGGGGTCACCCTGTGCGGGGGAATCGGCGGCGGAGGGTGACCGGAGGGGGCCCGCGGCGTGGAATGATTGGCGCACGACGACCGGCGACGGGGGAGGAGCGGATGGGGGATCACTTCGGGCTGGGGCCCGCCACAGGGCCGGTCAGGGGGGTGTCACCGGGGCCTGGGGGGCAGCCCGAGTACGCCCCGCACCGAGGGGAGCCGATCCGCGTCCTGGTGGTGGACGACCACGCCCTGTTCCGCCGGGGCCTGGAGATCGTGCTCGCGGAGGAAGAGGACATCAAGGTCATCGGCGAGGCGGGGGACGGGGCCGAGGCCGTGCTGAAGGCGGCGGACCTGCTGCCCGACATCATCCTGATGGACGTCCGGATGCCCCGGCGCAGCGGGATCGAGGCGTGTACCGCGATCAAGGACGTGGTGCCCAGCACCAAGATCATCATGCTGACGATAAGCGATGAGGAGGCCGACCTCTACGAGGCGATCAAGGCCGGCGCCACCGGCTACCTGCTGAAGGAGATCTCCACCGACGAGGTCGCCACCGCGATCCGGGCGGTCGCCGACGGGCAGTCGCAGATCAGCCCGTCGATGGCCTCCAAGCTGCTCACCGAGTTCAAGTCGATGATCCAGCGCCGGTCCGACGACCGGGACCTGGTGCCGGCGCCCCGGCTGACCGACCGGGAGCTGGAGGTGCTGAAGCTGGTGGCCACCGGGATGAACAACCGGGAGATCGCCAAGGAGCTGTTCATCAGCGAGAACACCGTGAAGAACCATGTGCGCAACATCCTGGAGAAGCTCCAACTGCACTCCAGGATGGAGGCCGTGGTCTACGCGATGCGGGAGAAGATCCTCGAGATAGGCTGACGGCCGAGCGGGGGGCGGGGGCCTCCGTCGTCGGTCCTCAGCCGTCGAGCCGCTTCTCCAGGGCCGGGCGCAGCGCCTCGTCGTGCAGCACCTCCACCCGGACGGTGTCGCAGCCCACCCAGTCGGCGGCCTCGCGCAGCGCGACCGCCAGTGCCTCGACGTGGCGCGGCGCCTCCAGGGACACCTGACGCGCCACCAGGGTCCTTCCCTCGCGGGCCGGATCGACCCGGCCGACCAGCCTGCCGCCGGCCAGCAGCGGCATCGCGAAGTAGCCGTGCACCCGCTTGTGCCGGGGCGTGTAGGCCTCCAGCCGGTGCGTCATGCCGAAGATCCGTTCGGTGCGCGGGCGGTCCCAGACCAATGAGTCGAACGGCGAGAGCAGCGTGGTGCGGTGCCGCCCGCGCGGCGGGGCGGCGAGTGCGGCCGGGTCGGCCCAGGCCGCGGCCGGCGCGCCGGCCGGGCCCCAGCCCGCGACCTCCACCGGGACGAGACCGGAGTCGGCGAGCACCGGGCCCAACTCCTCGGCGCGCAGCCGGTGGTAGTCCTGGAGATCGGCCCTGGTGGCCACGCCGAGCGCGGCGCCGGCCTGGGCGACCAGGGTGCGCAGGCACTCCCGGTCGGTCGGGTCCGAGCCGAACAACTCGGCGGGGATCGCCTGTTCGGCCAGCGCGTAGACCCGCTTCCAGCTCCGGCGCTCGGTGCAGACCACGTCGCCGAAGGCCAGCGCCCGCTCCACCGCGATCTTGGTGTCGGACCAGTCCCACCACTCGGCCGTCTTCTTGGCGCCGCCCAGCTCGGTGGAGGTGAGCGGCCCCTCGGAGCGCAGCTTGTCCAGCACGTGCCGGTACGTCTCCGGGGTGACCTGGTGGCCCCAGAGGTGGCCGCGGTCGCGGTACCGGCGGCGCCGGAACGCGAACAGCGGCCACTCCTCGACCGGCAGGACGCAGGCCGCGTGGGACCAGTACTCGAAGCTCGCCCCCGCGCCCCAGTACGCCGCCTCGACCGCCGGCCGCCCGACCGCGCCGAGGCGCGCGTACGGCACCAGTTCGTGCGAGCGGGCCAGCACCGAGATGGTGTCGAGCTGGACGGCGCCCAGGTGCCGCAGCACCCCGCGGACGCCGGACCGGCGGTCCGGCGCGCCGAGCAGGCCCTGCGCGCGCAGGGCGATCCGGCGGGCGTCGTCGGCGCTGAGGGTCGTGACGGGAGTCGTGACGGTCATGTCGGCGAGCGTAGACGGGGGCACCGACAGCCCCGGCCGGGGCGGGGAGGCGTCAGTCGTCGAGGTCGGTGGCGAGCAGCGAGGCGACCCAGGCGTCGTGGAACACGCCGCGCTGCTCGGCGTACGAGCGCAGGGTGCCCTCGAAGCGGTAGCCGACCTTCTCGGCCACCGCGCGGGAGCCGTCGTTGCCCACGTACGCCTGCCACTCCAGACGGCGCAGACCCAGCTCGGTGAGCCCGTAACGGGCCACCGCGCGGGCGCCCTCGACGGCGTAGCCGCGGCCGCGGTACTCCTTGACCGTCCACCAGCCGACCTCGGCGGCGCCCGCGTCACCGGGCCGGCGGACCAGCCCCTGGGTACCGACCAGGGCGTCCGACCCGCGTTCGAAGACGCACCAGACGAGGGCCGCACCGGTGCGCCAGCCGTTCGTGCCGAGGTCGTTGACGAAGTACTCGGCGTCCTCGCGGCGGTAGGGGCTCGGCACGACCGTCCAGCGCTGGATGTCCGCGTCCTGGCAGGCCGCGAAGACCGCGTCCACGTCGGCCTCCCGCGGGGGCCTGAGCACCAGCCGCGCGGTGGTCAGGGTGACGGGCTCGACGGCGGGCTCTTCCCGGGGTTCTGTGGTCTCTGCCATGGCCGGATTATTCCGTGCAGAGAGGAATCCGTGCATCCGATTAAAGGCCCGGCCGCCGGGGTGGTTGACCGTTTTGCCCCGGTGGGCGGCGCTATCGGGGCATGTGCTCGCGCGGGTGACACGGGAATAGCGTGCTGACGCACCTCCCGGGGCATTGGACTCCTCGCATACGATGGCCCGTGCGGTGGGGTGAACCCGCCGTGCAGTCGTCCAGTGCCAATACAGGCAAGGAGCCCGCTCAAGTGTCCGTCTTCGACAAGATCCTGCGCGCCGGCGAAGGCAAGATCCTTCGCAAGCTGCAGCGGATTGCTGCCCAGGTCAACTCCATCGAAGAGGACTTCGTCAACCTCACCGACGCCGAGCTGCGCGCGCTGACCGACGAGTACAAGCAGCGGCTCGCTGACGGCGAGACCCTGGACGACATCCTCCCCGAGGCGTTCGCCACCGTCCGTGAGGCCGCCAAGCGCGTGCTCGGCCAGCGGCACTACGACGTCCAGATCATGGGTGGCGCGGCCCTGCACCACGGGTACGTCGCCGAGATGCGGACCGGTGAGGGCAAGACCCTGGTCGGTACCCTCCCGACCTACCTCAACGCGCTGACCGGCAAGGGCGTGCACCTGATCACGGTCAACGACTACCTCGCCGAGCGCGACTCGGAGTGGATGGGCCGGGTGCACCGCTTCCTGGGCCTCGAAGTCGGCGTGATCCTGGGCAACATGACGCCCGCCGAGCGCAAGCGCCAGTACGGGATGGACATCACGTACGGCACCAACAACGAGTTCGGCTTCGACTACCTGCGCGACAACATGGCCTGGTCGAAGGACGAACTCGTCCAGCGCGGCCACAACTTCGCGGTGGTCGACGAGGTCGACTCGATCCTCATCGACGAGGCCCGTACCCCGCTGATCATCTCCGGCCCGGCGGACCAGGCGACCAAGTGGTACGCCGACTTCGCCAAGCTGGTGCAGCGCCTCAAGATCGACCGCGACTACGAGGTCGACGAGAAGAAGCGCACCGTCGGCGTGCTGGAGGAGGGCGTCTCCCGGGTCGAGGACTACCTCGGCATCGACAACCTCTACGAGTCGGTGAACACCCCGCTGGTCGGCTTCCTGAACAACGCCATCAAGGCGAAGGAGCTGTACAAGGCGGACAAGGACTACGTCGTGATGAACGGCGAGGTCATGATCGTCGACGAGCACACCGGCCGTATCCTCGCCGGCCGCCGCTACAACGAGGGCATGCACCAGGCGATCGAGGCCAAGGAGGGGGTGGAGGTCCAGAACGAGAACCAGACGCTGGCCACCATCACCCTGCAGAACTTCTTCCGCCTCTACGACAAGCTGTCCGGCATGACCGGTACCGGCACCACCGAGGCGGCCGAGTTCCACCAGATCTACAAGCTCGGCGTGGTGCCGATCCCGACCAACCGGACGCCGCTGCGCATCGACCAGCCCGACCTGATCTACAAGTCGGAGCCGGCCAAGTTCGCCGCCGTGGTCGAGGACATCGCCGAGAAGCACGAGAAGGGCCAGCCGGTGCTGGTCGGCACCGTGTCGGTGCAGAAGTCCGAGTACCTGTCGCAGGAGCTGCGCAAGCGCGGCATCCCGCACGAGGTGCTGAACGCCAAGCACCACGAGCGCGAGGCGCAGATCGTCGCGCAGGCCGGCCGCAAGGGCGCCGTCACCGTCGCCACCAACATGGCGGGCCGCGGTACCGACATCATGCTCGGCGGCAACGCCGACCACCTCGCGGCGGCCGAGCTGGCGCAGCGCGGGATCACCCCGGTCGACACCCCGGAGGAGTACGAGAGCGCGTTCCCGGCCGCGCTGGAGAAGGCCAAGGCGTCCGTCAAGGCCGAGCAGGACGAGGTCAAGGAGGCCGGTGGCCTCTACGTCCTCGGCACCGAGCGGCACGAGTCCCGCCGGATCGACAACCAGCTGCGCGGCCGTTCCGGCCGTCAGGGCGACCCGGGCGAGTCCCGCTTCTACCTCTCGCTCGGCGACGACCTGATGCGCCTGTTCAAGGCCGGCATGGTCGAGCGCGTGCTCTCGATGGCCAACGTTCCCGAGGACGTGCCGATCGAGTCCAAGATGGTCACCCGCGCCATCGCCTCCGCGCAGACCCAGGTCGAGCAGCAGAACTTCGAGATCCGCAAGAACGTCCTCAAGTACGACGAGGTGCTGAACCGCCAGCGCGAGGTCATCTACGGCGAGCGCCGCCGCGTGCTGGAGGGCGAGGACCTGCAGGAGCAGGTCGGCCACTTCATGGACGACACCGTCGAGGCGTACGTCAAGGCCGCCACCGGCGAGGGCTTCGAGGACGACTGGGACCTCGACAAGCTCTGGACCGCGCTCAAGCAGCTCTACCCGGTCACCCTTGACCTGGAGGAGCTGGAGGAGGAGGCCGGCGGCGTCGCCGGGCTGACCTCGGAGTTCCTCACCAAGGCCGTCCAGGAGGACATCCAGGCGCAGTACGGCGCCCGCGAGGACCAGCTCGGCGCGGAGATCATGCGTGAGCTGGAGCGCCGGGTCGTCCTCTCGGTGCTGGACCGCCGCTGGCGCGAGCACCTCTACGAGATGGACTACCTCCAGGAGGGCATCGGCCTGCGGGCCATGGCGCAGCGCGACCCGCTGGTCGAGTACCAGCGCGAGGGCTTCGACATGTTCACCGCGATGATGGAGGGCATCAAGGAGGAGTCCGTCGGCTACCTGTTCAACCTGGAGGTCCAGGTCGAGCAGCAGGTCGAGGAGGTGCCGGTCGAGGACGCCGCGGTGGTGCTCGACAAGCTGGAGAAGGACGCCGCCCGTCCCGAGATCAAGGCCAAGGGCCTGGAGGCCCCCAAGCCGCAGCGGCTGCACTACACGGCCCCCTCGGACGAGGTCGGCGGCGGTGTCGTCGAGGGCGACTTCGAGGACCTCGCGCCGGAGGACGAGGGCGACGGGCTCACCCGCGCCGAGCGCCGCAAGGCCGCCAAGTCGGCCAAGGGCCGTCGCCGCAAGGCCTGATCGCAGGCCGCTTCGACGCCACGCAGGGCGCCGCTCCCGTACGGGGGTGGCGCCCTGCGCCGTTGGCGCGGGCGGCGGCGCCGTCAGGGTGCTCACCGGGTCTCCACGGCGGTGCACTGCCACTGTCCGGCCGGCCCGCGCTGCTCCAGCCGGAACGCGACCATGTGGTGCCGGTTGCCGAGATCGACCCGGACGCAGGCCTCGACCGCGTCGGGGGAGGGCGATCGGTCGTGCACCGGTCCGAGGCGGGGCCGGCCGGTGGCGCCGCCGCGACGCAGGGCGCCGGTGCGGACGAGGGCGGCGAGCTGGCCGTAACCGTCCAGGGTGGTGTGGCGCAGCAGCTGGCCGGACGGCCGGGCACCGGTCAGCACCTCGACCAGCTGGTGGGCGAAGCGGGTGGTCAGCGCGGCGCGGGGATCGTGGCCGGGGGCGGCGGAGCAGGCGGCGCGGGGGTGGCGCGGGCGCCGGTCCGCGGGCGGGTGGTGGCCGGTCCGGGCGGCGCAGGCGGACCGGCCGGTGGAGCGCAGATGGTGGTGAGGAGGGGCCTGGAGGCCGGTCCTCGGGGCGGTGGCGGTGCCCGTGGTGGTAGTCGTGGCGGCGGTAGTGGTGGCGGGGGCCTCGGGGGCCGGTAGGGCCGTCGGGGGGACGGGGGTCGCCGGGGTGGTGCGGTGGATCATGGTCCGGTCCTCGTGGGGGGTGGGGGCGGCTGTGGACGGGTCCTTGGTAACGGCGCCCCGCGCGTGGCGGCAACCGGGTTCGCCGCTGCCCGTCGGCCCGCCCGAAAGTTCACCTATCCGGGTGAACTGGCCAATGCGACGACGGGTGACCGGCCCAATCGGACGGGCACGCGGTTGACGTGCGGGGGCAGCCGGGAAGGCACGAAAGGGGACGGTCCGGTACGCCGGACCGGGTGGCGGTCACCCGGGGTGCGCCGTTGCGCCGTCCGGCGGTCGGTGCGCAGGATCGGAGCCGGACCGGGTACCGCGGAGAGAGGACGACAGCGCCCCGACGACGACAGGCGGCCGACATGGCGACACGGGCATCGGCGACAGGGGCCTCCACCGCGGGGGCCCCTGAGGCAGCGGCCACGGGGGCCCGGACCCCGGCGACAGCGGCCGCGGAGGCCCAGGCGGAGGCTCCGGAGAGGCGGACCGGGACGGACGACGGCGCGACGGCCCCGCCCGCCGAGGGCGTGCCCCGGCGCGGCCTGGTCCTGGGCGGCGGCGGGATGCTGGGCGCCGCCTGGACGGTCGGGGCGCTCTGCGCCGTCGAGGAGGCCACCGGCTGGCGGCCGGGCAGCGCCGACGTGCTCCTGGGAACGTCGGCCGGTGCGATCCTCGGCGCGATGCTCGCCGGCGGTGTGGGCGCCGAACAGCTCCGGGACCACCAGCGGGGCCTGCCGGTCACCAGCGGCCCGCTGGCCGGCGCGGCGTTCGACTACGACACGGCGGTCGGCGGCGCGCTGCCGCCGCGCCCACGGGCCGGTATCGGCTCGCCCGGCCTGCTGCGGGACGCCGTCCGGCACCCGCGCGAGTACCCGCTGCTGACCATGGTGTCGGCGATGGCGCCGCACGGCCGCGGCTCACTGGCGTCGGTCGGCGAGCTGGTGCACGGGCTGCACGGCCCGGGCGGCTGGCCGGACGGCTCGGCCCTGCGGGTGGCGGCGGTGGACTACCGCAACGGCCACCGGGTGGTCTTCGGCGACCCGGGCGCGCCGCCCGCCGAGGTCGCCGAGGCGGTGATGGCCTCCTGCGCGATCCCCGGCTGGTTCGCGCCGGTGCGGCTGAACGGCTCCGCGTACGTGGACGGCGGCTGCTGGTCGGCCACCAACGCGGACCTGCTGCTCGGCCGCGCCCTGGACGAGGTCTACGTGCTCGCCCCGATGGCGCTGCGGCTGCACCCGCGCGGGCGGGCCGAACCCGGCCGGGGCACCCTGGCGGCGCTGCGCGAGTGGCGCGCGCGGGACCGTCCGCGCGGTGTGCTGGCCCAGCTGGTCAGCCGCTACCGGCGGGCGGTGACCCGGCAGCTGCTGCGCGAGACCCGGCTGCTGCGGGCGGAGGGTGTCCGGGTGCGGGTGCTCGCGCCGACCCTGGCGGATCTGACGGTGATGGGCCCGAACATGATGGACCCGGCCCGCCGCGGCGCGGTGCTGGAGAGCGCGCTGTGCACCAGCCGGGCGGCCCTGGCGGGCGTGCGGTGAGACGCCCGGCCCGGACCGGACCGGGGGCGCGCGCCGCCGACCGGTGATCACGGGCGCGCTCCGGCGCTTATTCTGGGGGCGCTGGAAGCTGTGCCGCTGGACGAACCGGAGAGTGCCACCGATGCGCGTGTACGTGCCCACCACCCTGAACGGCCTGGCGGCGGCGCACCCGGGCGGCGCCCTGGAGCAGTCCGTGGCGTACGCCGTGACCCCCGCGCTGCGCGAGTGGTACGTCAGCGACGACATCGAGGAGCTGGAGTACGCGGCGCTGAACCGGGCCGCCCAGTCCTCGCTGCGGCTGCTGGCCGCGGAGCCGGACGCGCCGCGCCGCCGGGTGGTGGTGGCGCTCGACGTCGCCGACTCGGCGGTGAAGCCGTTCCCCGGTGACGAGTACCAGGACCAGGCCTCGCTCGGCCGGGTGGTGCTGGCCGGTCCGGTCCGGCTGGCGAAGGCGGCCGCGGTGCACGCGGACGTGGCCGACCAGGAGGTGGTCGCGGACGTCGAGGCGGCGGTGGCGGCCGTGGCGGCGGCCGACGCGGGTGACCAGGACGCCCAGTTCACCGTGGACGGCGCCGAGGACCACGACCTGCTCTGGTTCGCGACCCAGGAGATCCCCGCCCTGCTGGCCTGACCGGCGAGGGCCTGACCGGCGAGGGCCTGGCCGGGGGAGCCCCTGGGGGGAGCCCCTGGGGTGAGCCCCGGCCTACCGGTGCGGCGGTGACCGGCGTTACCGTTCCCTGCGTGCGCACTCATATCGTCTGGGACTGGAACGGCACGCTCTTCCACGACATGGAGGCGGTGCTCGGCGCGAGCAACGCCGCGTTCGCGACCATCGGCATCGGGCCGATGACCATGGAGGAGTACCGCGAGCAGTACGAGATCCCGATCCCCCGCTTCTACCAGCGGCTGCTCGGCCGGATGCCCTCCGAGGCCGAGTGGCTGCGGCTGGACGACGTGTTCCACGACCGGTACGTGGAGCTGAGCCCGGCCTGCGGCCTGACCGAGGGCGCGCTGGAGCTGCTGAGCGGCTGGCGGGAGGCCGGGCACAGCCAGTCGCTGCTGTCGATGTACAACCACGAGCGGCTGCTGCCGGTGGTCGACACGTTCGGCCTGACCGGCCAGTTCCTGCGGGTGGACGGCCGCAGCGGCCCGTCCGGCGGCCAGAAGGCGCAGCACCTGACCAGGCATCTGGCCGCGCTCGGGGAGCATGTGGACCCGGCCCGTACGGTGCTGATCGGCGACGCGGCGGACGACGCGCTGGCGGCGCTGGGCGTGGGTGCCCACGCGGTGCTGTACACGGGTGGCTCGCACACCCGGGCGAAGCTGGAGCCGGTCGGGGTGCCGGTGGTGGACAGCCTCGCGGAGGCGGTCGAGCTGGCCGGGCGGCTGGCCGGCTGAGGCGGGTCCGGCACCCGCGCGGGCCCGGTGCGGTGGGCGTGGCGTGAACCACGTCGACCGGTGGCGTGTCTGAGCGGGCGAACCGGCCCGTCCCTCGTCAGTCTGGATTGACGCCAGGTCAATCAGTACGACGAGCGGAGCCGCCATGCCCATCGACGCAGTCACCCAGGTCCCGACCCCGGGCAACGAGCCGGTGCGGGGCTACGCGCCCGGCAGCCCGGAGCGGGCCGGGCTGGTGCGCCGGCTGGACGAGCTGGCGGCCGAGCAGATCCCGCTGCCGATGACCATCGGCGGCGAGCAGCGGTTCGGCGGCGGCGAGCGGATCGACGTCGTCCAGCCGCACCACCACGCCGCCAAGCTCGGCGTGCTCGGCAACGCCACCCGGGAGGACGCCCGGGCCGCGGTGGACGCCGCGCTCGCCGCCGGGCGGCAGTGGCGTTCGCTCTCCTTCGACGACCGGGCGGCGGTCTTCCTGCGCGCCGCCGACCTGCTGGCCGGGCCCTGGCGGGACACCCTCAACGCGGCGACCATGCTGGGCCAGTCCAAGACCGTGCAGCAGGCCGAGATCGACTCCGCCTGCGAGCTGATCGACTTCTGGCGGTTCAACGTCGACTTCGCCCGCCGGATCCTGGCCGAGCAGCCGCTCTCCTCACCAGGGGTGTGGAACCGCACCGACCACCGCCCGCTGGAGGGCTTCGTCTACGCGATCACCCCGTTCAACTTCACCGCCATCGCGGGCAACCTGCCGACCGCGCCCGCGCTGATGGGCAACACCGTGGTCTGGAAGCCGGCCCCGACCCAGACGCTGGCCGCGTACTACCTGATGCGGCTGCTGGAGGCGGCCGGGCTGCCGCCCGGGGTGATCAACATGGTGACCGGTGACGGGCAGCAGCTCTCCCCGGTGGCGCTCACCGACCCGGCCCTCGCCGGTCTGCACTTCACCGGCTCCACCGCCACCTTCCAGTCGCTCTGGCAGACCATCGGCGCCAACATCGGCACATACCGGACGTACCCGCGGATCGTCGGCGAGACCGGCGGCAAGGACTTCCTGCTCGCCCACCGCTCGGCCGACCCGGAGATCCTGAAGACCGCGCTGATCCGCGGCGCCTTCGAGTACCAGGGCCAGAAGTGCTCCGCGCTGTCCCGCGCCTACCTGCCGCGCAGCCTCTGGCAGAAGATCAAGGACGACTTCCTGGCCGAGGTGGACGCGCTGGCCGTCGGCGATGTCACCGACCTGTCCAACTTCATGGGCGCGCTGATCGACCAGCGGGCCTTCGACAAGAACCGCGACGCGATCGACCGGGCCAAGAGCGACCCGACCGTGGAGCTGGCGGCCGGCGGCCAGTACGACGACGCCATCGGCTGGTTCGTCCGCCCGACCGTGCTGGTCTCCTCCGACCACCGCAACGAGATGTTCCGGACCGAGTACTTCGGTCCGGTCCTCGCCGTCCACGTCTACGAGGACGCCCGCTGGGACGACGTCCTCAAGCGGGTCGACGGCGGCGCGCCGTACGGGCTGACCGGCGCGGTGATCGCCCAGGACCGCTACGCGATCGCCCGCGCGGTGGAGGAACTGCGCTTCACCGCGGGCAACTTCTACATCAACGACAAGCCGACCGGCGCGGTGGTCGGCCAGCAGCCGTTCGGTGGCGGCCGGGCCTCGGGCACCAACGACAAGGCGGGCGCCGCTCAGAACCTGCTGCGGTGGACCTCGGCACGCTCCATCAAGGAGACCTTCGTCCCGCCGACCGCCCACGGCTACCCGCATATGGGCTGATGGCGAACATGACGGACCGGTTTGGACATGCTGTCCAGGACGGACGGATCTTCCTGCGGGTTTGCGCCTCCCTGTCCCCTGACACCTTCGTTTCAGCCCGTTAGGCTGGCTGGCGTCGTCGGGTGGTTCCGCAGGCCGAACGTCTCGTCCTACCCGCTGTAAAGGTGTTTCATGCGTGCCATGGAGGCCTTTCAGCCGGGTGGTGGGGCAGGATTGCGAGTGACCCGGCGGTGCGTGTCCATACACCACCGAGTCACGCAACGGCGCGCGACAGGAGCCAAGAAGTCATGCAGACCAAGCTGGACGCAGCCAAGGCCGAACTGCTCAAGAAGGCAGCAGCAGCCGCTGAGAACAGCCAGGTGGGGGGAGCGGCGCCGGGGGAGGGTCTGAGCAACGGCGCTCTGACCGCGTACCTGCACCACTACTACCTCCACACCGCGCCCGAGGACCTGGTCGACCGCGACCCGGTCGACGTGTACGGCGCGGCCGCCTCCCACTACCGCCTCGGTCTCAAGCGCCCCCAGGGCACCGCCGAGGTCCGGGTGCACACCCCCTCGGTGGAGGAGAACGGCTGGTCCTGCGGCCACACCGTGGTCGAGGTCGTCACCGACGACATGCCGTTCCTGGTCGACTCGGTCACCAACGAGCTCTCCCGCCAGGACCGCGCGATCCACGTCGTGATCCACCCGCAGCTCGTGGTCCGCCGTGACATCACCGGCAAGCTGCTGGAGATCCTCGACATCGACGCCTGCGCCCGCAGCCAGGCCGCCGGCACCGAGTGGCCCGCCGACGCGGTGGTCGAGTCGTGGATGCACATCGAGGTCGACCGCGAGACCGACCGCGAGGACCTGCGCGCGATCGAGGCCGACCTGCGCCGCGTGCTCGGCGACGTCCGCGAGGTCGTCGAGGACTGGTCCAAGATGCGCGACTCCGCGCTGCGGCTGGCCGACGAGCTGGCCGAGGAGCCCCCGACCGGGCTGCCCGAGCAGGAGGTCGGCGAGGCCTGGGAGCTGATGCGCTGGCTCGCCGACGACCACTTCACCTTCCTCGGTTACCGCGAGTACGACCTGGTCGAGCACGACGGCGAGGAGGTCCTGCGGGCCGTCGCCGGCACCGGCCTCGGCATCCTGCGCTCCGACCCGTTCACCCGCGACGAGGACCACCACCCGGTCAGCGAGGCCTTCGGCCGGCTCTCCGCGCCGGTGCGCGCCAAGGCCCACGAGAAGAAGCTGCTCGTCCTCACCAAGGCCAACAGCCGCGCCACCGTGCACCGCCCGTCCTACCTCGACTACGTCGGCGTGAAGAAGTTCGACGCCAACGGCGAGGTCATCGGCGAGCGCCGCTTCCTCGGCCTGTTCTCGGCCGCCGCGTACACCGAGTCGGTCAGCCGCATCCCGGTGGTGCGCCGCAAGGTCCAGGACGTCATCGCCAGCTCCGGCTTCTCCACCGAGAGCCACGACGGCCGCGACCTGCTGCAGATCCTGGAGACCTTCCCCCGGGACGAGATCTTCCAGACCCCGGCCGCCGAGCTGCTCCAGATCGCCACCAGCGTGCTCTACCTGCAGGAGCGCCGCCGGCTGCGGCTGTTCCTGCGCCAGGACGAGTACGGGCGCTACTTCTCCGCGATGGTCTACCTGCCGCGCGACCGCTACACCACCCGCATCCGGCTGCGCCTGATGGACATCCTGATGCAGGAGCTCAACGGCGCCTCGATCGACTACACGGTCTGGTCGACGGAGTCGGTGCTGACCCGGCTGCACTTCGTCGTCCGGGTCACCCCGGGCAGCGAACTGCCGCAGCTCACCGACGCCGAGATCGAGCGGATCGAGGGCAAGCTCGCCGAGGCCGCCCGCTTCTGGATGGACGGCTTCAACGACCAGCTGCACATCGAGCTGGGCGAGGAGAAGGCCGCCGAGCTCTCCCGCAAGTACGCCAACGCCTTCCCCGACGGCTACCGCGCCGACTTCACCGCGCGCACCGCCGTCGCCGACCTCAAGCAGATCGAGTCGCTGCACGGCGAGGGCGACTTCCGCCTCAACCTGTACCAGCCGGTCGGCGCGGGCGACGACGAGCGCCGCTTCAAGATCTACCGGGTCGGCGGCCCGATCTCGCTCACCGAGGTCCTGCCGGTCCTCCAGCGGCTGGGCGTCGAGGTGCTCGACGAGCACCCGTACGCGCTGACCCGCTCGGACCACACCACCGCCTGGGTCTACGACTTCGGCCTGCGGCTGCGCGAGGCCGTCGAGCTGACCGACGAGGCTCGCGAGCGCTTCCAGGAGACCTTCGCCGCCACCTGGACCGGCCTGGCCGAGAACGACGGCTTCAACGAGCTGGTCCTCACCGCCGGGCTGACCTGGCGCCAGGCGATGATGCTGCGCGCGTACGCCAAGTACCTGCGCCAGGCGGGTTCCACGTTCTCCCAGGACTACATGGAGGACGCGCTCCGCAACAACACCCACACCACCCGCCTGCTGGTGAACCTCTTCGAGGCCCGGCTGAGCCCCAGCCACCAGCAGGGCTCCGCCGAGCTGACCGAGGGCATCCTGGAGGAGCTGTCCGGCGCGCTGGACGAGGTCGTCTCGCTGGACGAGGACCGCATCCTGCGCTCCTTCCTGCACCTCATCAAGGCCACCCTGCGCACCAACTTCTTCCAGCACGCCGGTGAGCACGGCGAGTGGCACGCGTACGTGTCGATGAAGTTCGACCCGAAGGCCATCCCGGACCTGCCGGCCCCGCGCCCGGCGTTCGAGATCTGGGTGTACTCGCCGCAGGTCGAGGGCGTGCACCTGCGCTTCGGCAAGGTCGCCCGCGGCGGCCTGCGCTGGTCCGACCGGCGTGAGGACTTCCGGACCGAGATCCTCGGCCTGGTCAAGGCGCAGATGGTGAAGAACACCGTCATCGTGCCGGTCGGCGCCAAGGGCGGCTTCGTCGCCAAGCAGCTGCCGGACCCGTCGGTGGACCGGGACGCCTGGATGGCCGAGGGCATCTCGTCCTACAAGACGTTCATCTCGGCGCTGCTGGATGTCACCGACAACCTGGTCGGCGGCGAGGTCGTCCACCCGGCCGACGTGGTCCGCCACGACGAGGACGACACCTACCTGGTCGTCGCCGCCGACAAGGGCACCGCGAGCTTCTCCGACATCGCCAACGGCGTCGCGGAGTCGTACGGCTTCTGGCTGGGCGACGCGTTCGCCTCCGGCGGCTCGGCCGGCTACGACCACAAGGGCATGGGCATCACCGCCCGCGGCGCCTGGGAGTCGGTCAAGCGCAACTTCCGCGAGCTCGGCGTCGACACCCAGACCGAGGACTTCACCGTCGTCGGCATCGGCGACATGTCCGGCGACGTCTTCGGCAACGGCATGCTGCTCAGTGAGCACATCCGCCTGGTCGCCGCCTTCGACCACCGGCACATCTTCCTCGACCCGAACCCGGACGCGGCCGCCTCGTACGCCGAGCGCCGCCGCCTCTTCGAGCTGCCGCGCAGCTCCTGGGACGACTACGACAAGTCGCTGATCTCGGCGGGCGGCGGCGTCTTCCCGCGCAGCGCCAAGTCGATCCAGCTCAGCCCGCAGGCCCGGGCCGTGCTGGGCATCGAGCAGTCCCGGCTCACCCCGGCCGAGCTGATGAAGGCCGTGCTGCAGGCGCCCGTCGACCTGTTCTGGAACGGCGGCATCGGCACCTACGTCAAGGCCTCGGCCGAGACCAACGCCGAGGTCGGCGACAAGGCCAACGACTCCATCCGGGTCAACGGCGAGCAGGTCCGCGCCCGGGTCGTCGGCGAGGGCGGCAACCTCGGCTGCACCCAGCTCGGCCGCATCGAGTACGCCGCGTCCGGCGGGCCCGCGGGCACCGGCGGCTGGATCGACACCGACGCCATCGACAACTCGGCCGGCGTGGACACCTCGGACCACGAGGTCAACATCAAGATCCTGCTCAACCAGGTCGTCGCCGACGGCGACATGACGGTCAAGCAGCGGAACGCGCTGCTCGCCGAGATGACCGACGAGGTCGGCCGCCTGGTGCTGCGCAACAACTACGCGCAGAACGTGGTACTGGCCAACGCCGTCGCCCAGGCGACCAGTATGGTCAACGTCCACTCCCGGATGATCAACCGGCTGGAGCGCCAGGGCCAGCTCGACCGGGCCCTGGAGTTCCTGCCCGCCGAGCGCCAGATCCGCGAGCGCCAGCAGAGCGGCCGCGGCCTGTCGCAGCCCGAGATGGCCGTCCTGCTCGCCTACACCAAGATCACCCTGGCCGAGGAGCTGCTCGCCACCGAGCTGCCCGACGACCCGTTCTTCCGCACCGCGCTGCACGAGTACTTCCCCAGCGCGCTGCGGGCCCGGTTCGCCGAGGCGATCGACAACCACGCGCTGCGCCGCGAGATCATCACCACGCTGATCGTCAACGACACGATCAACCGCGGCGGCTGCACCTTCGCCTTCAGGCTGAAGGAGGAGACCGGCGCCACGTACGAGGAGATCGCCCGCACGCACACCGCCGCGCGCGCCGTCTTCGGCCTGGAGGAGATCTGGTCCGAGATCGAGGGCCTGGACAACCAGGTCTCCGCTCACGCCCAGACCAAGATGCGGCTGCACTCGCGGCGCCTCGTCGAGCGCGCCACCCGGTGGATGCTCAACAACCGCCGCCAGCCGCTCGACATCGCCGGCACCATCGAGTTCTTCCACGACCGGGTCAACCAGGTCTGGGGCGCGCTGCCCAAGCCGCTCCGCGGCGACGACCTGGCCTGGTACGAGTCCGTCTACAACGAGCTCGTCGGAGCCGGCGTGCCGGAGGCGCTCGCCACCCGGGTCGCGGGTCTCTCCTCGACCTTCCCGACCCTGGACATCACCGAGGTCGCGGACCGTTCCGGCAAGGACGTCGCCGAGGTCGCCGAGCTCTACTACGACCTCGCCGACCGCCTCCAGATCACCCACCTGCTCGACCGCATCATCGAACTGCCGCGCACCGACCGCTGGTCGTCGATGGCCCGGGCCGCCATCCGCGAGGACCTCTTCGCGGCCCACGCGGCGCTGACCGCCGACATCCTGGCCTGCGGCCCCGAGGGCGCCACCCCCGAGGAGCGCTACAGCGCCTGGGCGGAGCTCAACGGCACGCTGCTGAACCGGGCGAAGAGCACCCTCGACGACATAAGGGGTTCGGACAACTACGAGCTGTCCAGCCTGTCGGTGGCCATGCGCGTCATCCGCACCCTGCTCCGCACGGGTTCGATGCGCTGACGGAACCGGTGGAACGGCGGGCCCGCGTCTTCGGACGCGGGCCCGCCGCCGTATGCGGGGGCCCTGGCGGCCGGAGGCGGCGGCGGAGCCGGGGCCGCAGGGTGATGCCGCGATCACCCTGCGCGTGAACCGGTTCGTGGCCTGGGTGTGACGTGCGGGTTGACGCCGTGTCACAATGTTCGGCATTTCTCTGCCGGGGTGGCGGCAGGGGGCGGAGTTTTGCCCCAACTGCCCTGTTTGACAGCTGTTCTGGCGTGCCGGGAGTTGCAGTAGGCTAACTCCGCGATAGGCGTTGCCGCAGGTCTCGTACCGGAAGAGCTCCACCGACGTGATGAAACAACAGGTGTCTTTCGAAGGGGCTGGGCCGCCAGTCCCATTCGCGCAGGGCGGTCCGGAGCCGTTCCTGACGCGATGCCACCTGAAGAGAGTTTCATGACGTCATTTGTGCAGGAACCCTTTTTCTGGGTCTTTATCGTGGTGGTGCTCGCAGCCGTCGGGGCCGCCCTCCAGGCCCGCAGGACGAATCTCGCCCTGCGTAGGAGAAACGTTTCCCTAGAGGAGGCGAGCTCCCTGGCGCAGCGTCAGCGCGACGACCTGAGCGCACTGAACGCACGTCTGCAGGGCCAGTACGCGGCCGAGCTGGCGGAGGTCCGCCGGGACGCCGAGGAGGACACCAAGGCCGTCCTCAAGGCGGCGATGCGGACGCTGCAGGGCCTGGCCGACGAGCAGCAGATCGTCATCGAGAAGGTGCAGCGGAAGTACGGCAACAGCCCGCAGATCCTGGCCGACCTGATGCTGGTCGACCACGCGAACAGCCAGTTCGGCCGTCGCTCCCAGGGCATCGCGGTGCTCTGCGGCGGCTGGCTGGGCCGCAGGGAGAGCGTCGCCTCGGTCTACGACGTGGCCCGCAGCGCCCAGGGCCGGATCCGGCACTTCGACCGGGTGCGGATCCACTCCCGGGTCAGCGTCTCGCTCGCCAGCAAGGTGGTCGAGCCGGTCGCCGTCGTGCTGGCCGAGCTGCTGGCCAACGCCACCAACTACTCCGCCCCGGACACCCCGGTGGAGATCAGTGTCCAGGCCGTCCCGACCGGCGTCTGCCTGATCATCGACGACGCCGGCCTCGGGATGGGGCAGGAGGAGAAGGACCGCGCGGCCGCGCTGCTGAACCCGGGCGCGCCGATCAGCCTCACCAGCCTGGGCAACCCCCCGAAGTTCGGCTTCGCCGTCTCCGGCATGCTGGCCGCCCGCTACGGCTTCCGCGTCTCCGTCGACTCGGTCTCCCCGTACGGCGGCGTGCGGGCCGTGGTGCTCCTGCCGACCGAGCTGCTCAGCAGCGAGGTCGCGCCCATGGCGGCCCCCGAGCGCGGCGAGTACCAGGGCGAGCCCGCGGAGCAGCCCCTGCCGGTCCGGGGGCAGGCCCCCGGGCAGCGGCTCGCGTCGTTGCCCGAGCCGGCCCCGGCCACCCTCGCCCCGGTCGCCCCGGCCACCCTGTCCCCGGTAGCCGCGGCCCCGGAGCCGGCGGAACCGGAGATGACGGCGGACGGACGGCTGCCCCGGCGCCGCCGCCAGCGCACCGTCTCGGTGGTCCCGCACCCGCAGGACTCCGGCCGCGTCGACGAGCCGGTGCGGACCACCGGCCAGGAGACGGCGTCCCGCCTCGGCGCGTTCCAGCGCGGGACGCTCTCCGGGCGCAACACCATGACCACGGAAGGAACCGAGAACCAGTGAGCCCTGATCTGTCCTGGGTGCTCAACGATGTACTCCAGGTGCCCGGTGCCCGGCACGCCATTCTGGTCTCCGCCGACGGCCTCCTGCTCGAACGGTCCAGCGGGATCGGCCGTGACGAGGCGGAGACCAACGCCGCCGCGATGAGCTCGATGCAGTCGCTGAGCCGGGCGGTCGCCCCGTTCGTCGGCGGCAGTGGCGGGACCTGGCGCCAGACCCTCCTGGAGTACGACCACGGCTGGATCTTCCTGATCGCGGCCGGCAGCGGAGCCTACCTCGCGGCCTCCACCGCCTCCGACGTCGACATGGAGGCGATGTCCTTCCGGATGCAGCAGCAGGTGGGCGCGCTCGGCCGGGCGATGACCGCGGCGCCGCGCCAGAGTACGCACAGCGGGTCATGACGGTGCCCGGCGAGGAGCAGCGGGTGGCCGGCGGTTTCATACGCTCCTATGTCATCACCGGCGGCCGTGAGTTACCGAGTGCGGACGATCTCTCCCTGATCACCCTGGTCACCGTCGCTCCCGAGCAGGAACTCCCGGCCCTGCCGAGCCCGGAGACCGTGGCGATCTGGGAACTGTGCTCCGGCGGCTACCTCTCGGTGGCGGAGGTCTCGGCCCGTCTGGGGCTGCCGGTGGGGGTGGTGAGGCTGCTGCTGACGGACCTGATCCGCGAGGGACGGCTGCTGCGCCGGGCGACCCCGCCGCCGGCCCAGGCCCCGGATCCGAGACTCCTAGAGAAGGTGCTGCATGGACTTCAACGCCGGTTCGCCTGAGGACATCTACGTCCCGGGCGCGGTGACGACCGCTGTCAAGATCCTGGTCGTGGGGCACTTCGCGGTCGGCAAGACCACGCTGATCGGCGCCCTGTCGGAGATCGCCCCGCTGAGCACCGAGGAGAAGATGACGCAGGCGTCCACCCGCGTCGACGACCTCCGGGGGGTGCCGGACAAGAAGACCACGACCGTCGCCCTGGACTTCGGCCGGCTGACGCTCGGCGACGACCTGGTGCTGTACCTGTTCGGCACGCCGGGCCAGCAGCGCTTCATGCAGCTCTGGGAGGACATGGCGCGGGGGGCGCTGGGCGCGTTGCTGCTGGCCGACCCGACCCGCCTCTCGGACACGTTCCCGGTCATCGACCTGATCGAGCAGTACGGCCTGGAGTACGCCGTGGCGGTCAACAGCTTCGACCGGCAGAGCGACTACACCGAGGACGAACTGCGCGAGGCGCTCGACCTGCTGCCGCACACGCCGGTGGTGTTCTGCGACGCGCGGGACCAGCGGTCGTCGGCCGACGCCCTGCTGACCCTCGTTCGGCACCTGCTCGAACGCGCCTCCTGACCTTCTCCTCCCGTCACCGTCCCCCGGGGCCGCACCCGCCCGGGGCCACTTCCAAGGAACGACCCATGGAATCTCCGCAGCGACCCGCCCCGCAGTCGCCTCCCCCGGGCTGCCCGATGCACGGTGGGCGCACACCGCTGTACGGGGAGATGTTCTCGTCCGACCCCGGCGTGGTCTACGACCAGCTGCGCGCCCACGGTCCCGCCGCCCCGGTGGAGCTGTCCCCGGGCGTGGAGGCCACCCTGGTCACCTCGCACGAGGCCGCCCTGCGGGTGCTGCAGAACCCGGGGCTGTTCGCCCGGGACTCCCGGCGATGGGCGGCGCTGAACGAAGGACGGGTGCCGCTGGACAGCCCCGTCCTGCCGATGATGTTCTACCGGCCCAACTGCCTCTTCACGGACGGCACCGAGCACCTGCGGCTCCGCAAGGCCGTCATCGAGAGCCTGGAGCGGCTCAACGACAACCGGCTCAACCGGCACGTCGAGCGGATCGCCGGCTACCTGATCGACCAGTTCAGCCCGCTGGGCCGGGCCGACCTGCTCAACGACTACGCCAAGCTGCTGCCGCTGCTGCTGTTCAACCAGCTCTTCGGCTGCCCGGCCGACATCGGCGACCGGCTGACCCGCAGCATGTCCGCGCTCTTCGACGGCCTGGACGTGATCCAGGCCAACGAGGAGCTGAACGCCTGCCTGATGGACCTGGTCGCGCTGAAGCGCCGTCAGCCGGGCGACGACATCACCTCGTGGCTCGTCCAGCACCCGGCCGGCCTGCGCGACGAGGAGCTCAAGGACCAGCTGGTCATGCTGATGGGCGCCGGCGTCGAGCCCGAGCGCAACCTGATAGGCAACGCGCTGCTCCTGCTGCTGTCCGGTGAGAACGCGGACGGCGGCTCCGGTCTGCGCATCGAGGACGCCCTCGACGACGTGCTGTGGAACAACCCGCCGATCGCCAACTACGCGACGCACTTCCCGATGCAGGACGTCGAGGTGGGCGGGGTCCGGATGGCCGCGGACAGCCCGGTGGTGATCAGCTTCGCCGCCGCCAACAGCGACCCCGTGCTGACGGACGCCCGGCTGACCCTCAGCAAGGGCGCCCACCTGGCCTGGGGCGCCGGCCCGCACGCCTGCCCGGCCAAGTCCCCGGCCCAGTTGATCGCCCTGACCGCGATCGAGTGCCTGCTCAACGCGCTCCCGGACGTCACGCTCGCCGTGCCCGCGCAGAGTCTGGAGTGGCGGCCGGGCCCCTTCCAGCGCGGACTGGTCTCGCTGCCGGTGCGGTTCAGCCCGACGTCCGCCCGTACCCCGGGGCCGGGCACGGGCGCCGCCCCGAGCGGGCCGGCCGCCTGGCCGACCGCCGCCCCCGAGACGCCGCACCAGCAGGCCGCCGCACCCGCCGCCGGCCGGGCCCCGGGCAAGCACAAGGGGTGGTGGAGCTCCTTCCTGGACGTCTTCCGGCTCTGACCGGGGGCCGGATTCCGGGCAACCGCCGTGAGGCGAACGGAATCCGGCGCCTCCGGAGCACGTGACGGGAGCAACACGGATCGACGCTTGAGCGCGCTGGGGCTGGGTAGATCGCCGCCGTACTGCCCGCCCGTGCAAGGAGCCCCGTGTGACCGCCATGTTGGAAGCCCGCCCCGGGAACCCGGAGTGCCGCGCTGGAACCGTCGACCGCCGCGCCGCGGTGCCGCTGCTGCGGCGGCTGCGGTCGGCCGAGGGGCTCGCCTGCCCGGTCCCGGTCTACGACGAGCTGCGGGCGATGGGCGATCTCGTCCCGGCGCCCTGGGGCGGGTACCTCGTCACCGGCTACGACGCGTGCAACCAGGTCCTGCGCGGCAGGACCTGGCTCGTCCCCGACTTCGCCTGGCAGGAGCGGCAGACCGACAGCGAGCGCTGGCACGCCGTCGCCACCCAGGAGATGAGCGGGACCCTCTCCCGGCTCAACGCCCCCGACCACACCCGGCAGCGGCACAGCCTCGGGAACCTCTTCGACCGGCAGACCATCCAGGCCATGGCGCCGCACATCGAGGCCGACGTCGCCGGGTTGCTCGACCGCCTGGCCGAGCGAATACGTGTGGACGGTGAGGCGGACCTGGCCGCCGTGGTCAGCGAGCGGCTGCCGATCAACACCGTCGGGCGCTGGCTGGACATCGCGCCGGAGGACTACGCGCACATCCTGGAGATGACCCACAACCAGGTGCACGCCCAGGAACTCCTGCCCACCAAGAGCCAGCTGGCGATCTCCGAGGCGGCGACCCTCCAGCTGCGCCGGTACTTCAACGGCCTCGTCCGGGAGCGCCGCGACAACCCGGGCGACGACGTGATCTCCGGCTGGATCCGCACCTGGGACGCGCTGGAGTCCGACCGCGAGGCCACCGACCGGATCATCTACCAGCTCACCATGTTCGTCACCATCGCCTCACTGGAGACCACGGCGACGCTGCTCTCCTCGCTGGTGTGGTCGCTGCTCCGGTCCCCCGGCTCGTGGGACTGGCTGCGGGCCCGGCCGGAGCACATCGACGACGCGATCGAGGAGGCGCTGCGCTACGATCCGCCGATCCGCCTCAACAGCCGCGTCGCGGGCGAGGACACCGTGCTGTCCGGGGTGCTCGTCCCCAAGGACACCATGGTCCACGTGATGTACGGCGCGGCCAACCACGATCCGCGCCGCAACCCGGACCCGCACACCTTCGACATCCTCCGCAAGGGCTCCCACATCGCCTTCGGCGGCGGCGCCCACTACTGCCTCGGCGCGGGTCTGGCCAGGCTGGAGGCGCGCACCCTGCTCGGCCAGTTGCTGGAGCGCTTCCCGACCCTGCGGGCGGTGAGCCCTCCCGAGTACGCGCCCCGGATGGTCTTCCATCGGGTGACGTCCCTGAGAGTTGCCGCATGAACGTTTCTCCGCACGCGGCTCAGCACCCCCCGTACACGCAGCACCCCCCGTACCCCTCGCACCCTCCGGCGTTCGGGGCCTGGTATCCGCAGCCCGGTGCCGCCCCCGTCCCGGTGGCGCCCCGTACGGTCCGCGCCGAACTCCAGGGGCCGGTGCTGTACGTCGAGCTGGACAGCCCCGAGACCGGAAACGCCGTCACCTCGGCCATGCTGGACGAACTCCTCGCCCTCCTCGCCGCACCGGACCCGGCGGTACGCGTCGTCGTCCTGTCCGGCGCCGGCCCGGACTTCTGCCTCGGCGGCGACCGCGAAGAGCTCGGCGCCACCCTCGGCGAGGACCCCACCGGCGGCGGCATCCGGAGCTACGGCAGCAAGGCCCGCCGGGTCTGCGAGGCCATCACCAACAGCCCCGCCGTCACCATCGCGCGGGTCCAGGGCCGGGCGATCGGCGCCGGCTTCGCCCTGGCCCTCGCCTGCGATCTGCGGGTCGGTGCCGACACCGCCGGCTTCCGGCTGCCCGAACTCGCCCTCGGCCTGCCCGTCGCCTGGGGCGGTCTGCTGCCCCGCCTCCTCCACGAGGTCGGCGCGGCCCGCGCCCGCGAGATCATCTTCACCGGCCGCCCGGTCGGTGCCGCGGAGGCCCACGGCCTCTCCATCCTGCAGCGGGTCGTCCCCGAGCAGGACCTGGACCAGGCCGTGGCCGAGTGGGCCAGGCCCATCGCGCGCCGCCCCGAAGCCGCCCTGCGGGTCACCAAGACCCTGCTCAACTCCCATGCGGCGGCGACCCGGCTGGCCGACACCTCCGTTCTCGACGCCGAGCTGATGGCCTCGGTCCTCGCCGCCGCCCACTACACCCGCGGGCTCGCCACCGCGCCCCCGACCGCCTGACCCACCGTCGCTTCCGCTTCGCTCCGCGTCCTTGTGCGAGCGGAGACCGACCACTCGCGTGGTGACGGACGAGGGCGGGGCCGTGGTGACCACCGCGGCCCCGCCCTCGGGCGTATCGGGCGGAGGAGACCGAACCCTTCACCGCCGACGCCTGGTCGGCGTTGGCCGCGGGGGCCGTGCCGGGGAGTTGTCCGGAGGCTGCTGACGCGCCACGGCTTCGTTTCGCGCGCCCCCGGCCGGCGGTGGCCGGGGGCGCGCCTTGGGCGGGCGAACGAGGGTGGGTTGGGCAGTGGTTCAGCGCACTGACGCCTTGTCGGCAAGGCCCGTTCGTATGCGTGAACCCGGTGGAGGCCGGCCGCCCGGGTTCGGTACGGTGGCCTGCGGAAAGAGGGGGGAAGATCACCTTGGGGAAGACGCGCACCAGGCGCATGGCGGGAACCGTACTGTCCGTGGCGCTGGTCGTCACGGGGGCGGCGGCCTGCGACTCCGACGGAAACGAGAACAAGGCGGCGGCGAAGGCCGCGCCCACCACCGCGGCCGTCCCGGAGGTGTTCGGCGCCGGGGGCTACCGGGGCCTGGCCCTCGGGATGGCGAAGGACGTGGCGCTGGCGACCGGCGCGCTGGAGACGGCACCGGTGTCGCTGCTCAACGGCTGCACCGACTTCGCGTTCAAGGGCGGCCCGGCGCCGGACCAGGCCCGGTTGGCGGCCGAGGCGGCCGTCCAGGCGAGGTTCGCGGAAGCGGACGCCAATGAGCGGGCGGCGAAGCGCGCCGTGGGTACGGTGGAGCCGCTGCCGCCCAACGCGTCCGTGGAGCAGCTCAAGGAGCGCGCCGACCGGATGGTGGCCCAGGTCGAGCGGATGAAGGCCGCTCAGACGACGCTCGACCAGCTGAGCAAGGCCGCTGACGAGCTGAAGGCGGCGAAGGCGACCCGGGACAAGGCGTTCCTGACCGCCGGCCGGGTGCAGTTCGGCCTGGACGGTCTGCGCGAGCTAGCCGCCCCGGCAGAGGCCCGAACCGCCGAGGGGCTCGGGGCCGGCTCGACGCTGGACGACCTCAAGCGGGTGTACGGCGACAAGGGCCTGGAGCTGGGAAAGACCGGCAGGTACGAGATGCCGGCCGAGGGTGCCCAGGCAGCCAAGGGCTGGAAGTACGAGTTCACCGTCGAGGGGGAGAAGGTCGGCGGCATGTCGCTGGTCAACCGGAGCGCGTACTGCTCCTGAGCGGCCGAGCGGGAAAGCGGTTCTGCCCCGGCCTCGGCCGGGGCAGAACCGTTTCTGTCTGGCACCGTGGCTTCGGGAACCCCCGGGCCGGTGCGGACAGGTGGGGGTGTGGAGCTGTCACTGCGGGGTCGGTTGCGAAGTGGGGACCAGTGGGCTTTCAGGGAGGTGTTCGACGAGGCGGCGGGGGACCTGTACCGGTACGCGGTGCGGGTGTCGGGGGACTGGGCGGTGGCCGAGGACGTCGTCCAGTTGACGTTCCTGGAAGCGTGGCGGCTGCGCGGCACCCTGCGCGAGGAAGGCGGCCCGGTCCGGCCCTGGCTGTTCGGGATCACGGCGAACGTGCTGCGCAACACCGCCCGGGCGGCGCGGCGGCACCGTGAGGCGTTGGCGCGGATGCCGGCCCGGGAGGTGGTGCCGGACTTCGCCGACGAGTTGGTGGGCCGACTCGACGACGGCGCGCAGCTCGCGGCGGCGAAGCGGGCGCTGCGCAGGCTCCGGAAGGCGGAGCGGGACGTCTTCACGCTCTGCGTCTGGGCGGGGCTGGACTACGTGAGCGCCGCGGAGGCGCTGGGGGTGCCGGTCGGCACGGTGCGTTCGCGGCTCTCGCGCGCCCGCGTCAGGCTGCGCGCGCTGGCGGACGAGGAACTGTGCGGTGGGCGGGAACCCGATGCGGGTGGCGGACAGGTACCGGGTGGCCGCGCTGACGTGGCCCGGTCGATACGGGAGACGAACCGATGAACGAGGACGAACGCGTCGAGCTGGTCCGGCTGCTGCCACCGCCCGCGCGGCCCGAGCTCTCCGCCGACCGCCACCGGCTGTTGAGGGGACATCTGATGAGCGAGCTGCGGGAACAACCGGTCCGCGTTCGGCGCGGCCGGCTCGGCCGGGTGGCCGTGCCCGCCCTGGCGGGCGGCCTGGCGCTGGCGCTGGTGCTGACCGGCGGGGGCTCCGCCAGTGGACCGGACCGATCGCAGGCACCGCAGGCAACGCAGGCCCGGCCGTCGGCCGGGTCCGCCCCGCTGAACGCGGCGCCGGTCGCGGCGGTACGGCTGCTGAACCAGGCGGCGGACGCGGCGGACCGGGCGCAGGACACCACCCCGAGAGGGGACCAGTTCGTCTATGTGAAGAGCGTCCAGACGTACCCCTCGACCGACGAGGCGACCGGCGAGGCGACGAAGGGCACGCCGCAGAACCGGGAGATCTGGCGCTCCGTCGACGGCAGCCGCTGGGGCCTGCTGGTCATGGACGGCCAGCGGCGGCCCACCGGGCAGGACCTGAAGGACCCGCACACGCGGCCGGACGAGCCCGCGCCGCACCCGCTGGGCGGTGGCTGGCTGGAGCCGACGCCAGGCAACACCGGACCGAGCGGCTACGCCTACGCCGCCGCGCTGCCGACCGACCCGGACCAGCTGCTGGCGAAGCTCAAGGCGGACACCAAGGGGCAGGGGCCGGGCCCGGACCAGGAGGCCTTCGCCACCATCGGTGACATCCTGCGCGAGCAGCTGGTGCCGTCGCCGGTGCGGGCGGCCCTCTACCGGGCCGCCGCGCGGATCCCCGGGGTCACCGTGGTGGACGAGGTGACCGACGCGGTCGGTCGGCAGGGTGTCGCGGTCGCTCGGCTGGACTCCCGGGGGGTGGTCGAGACGCAGTGGATCTTCGACCGGAGCAGCTTCGAGTTCCTTGGTGAGCGCACGGTGGCGGTCAAGGACGACGGCTCCTGGAGGAAGGGGGAGGTCACCGGACAGACAACGATCCTCGGCCGGGCGGTGGTCGACCAGGTGGGCGACCGGCCGTAGCGGGCCCGGCAGAGCGCTGTGGGGCCCGGTGGAAGCGGGCCCCACAGCCGTTTCAGCGCCCGGCCGCCCGCTGGAGGGCGCTGGCCAGCAGGGCGAGGTCGGTCGGGCCGTTGCCCAGTTCGCGGACCGGGCGGCGGGCCGGCGGGGCGCCGAGCTGGAGCGGGTCGATGGCGACGACGGTGGGGCGCAGGGTCGCGGTGCGGGGGATCCGGCCGCTGATCCGGGCGGTCTGGAAGGCGGTGACGCCGCCGTCGGGCAGCCGGAGGTAGCCGCGGCCGGGGGTGTCCTCGCCGAGGGCGGCGGCGTCGCCGAGATGGATGAGCAGGTCGGAGTCGGCGGGGTCGTCCGTGCGCAGGGCGATCCGGAGCAGGGCGGCCTCGTCGACCTCGGTGCCGGCGCTCTCCTCGGGGCGGCCGGTGGTGACGGCGAGGTGGATGCCGAGCGGGCCGCCGCGCCGGGCGATGGCGGCCAGGGCGCGGGCGAGCGGGCGGCCGGCGGGTGAGGTGGGGGCGAGCAGGGCGTCGTAGTCGTCCACCACCACGACCAGCCGGGCGGGGGCCGGTCCGGCCGGGGCGGCGGCCGGCCGGGGGGTGTCGCCGCTGCGCGGCTGGACGACCCTGGGGGCGCTGGGGTGTCCGCCCGCTCCGACCGCGGCGGGCACCGGCACCTCGGGCCGGTCCGCGTCCAGGCCCTGCTCCCCGTCGAGAATGCGGGCCGCCTGCCAGGAGGCGAAGTCCAGCCCGTCGAAGAGCCGCTCGCGCAGCGCCAGTTCGTCCTGCAGGGCCTCCGCGGTGAGCAGTGCCTGCCGGGGTTCGTCGGCGGCGTTGACCCGGCCGGTGACGTGCGGCAGTTCGGTGCAGCCGTCCAGACCGCCGTCGCCCTCGGCCGCCCGGCCCTCGACGATCGTCACGGTGAGCCGCTCGGGCCGCTCGGAGACCGCCAGCGAGGCGACCAGGGTCCGCAGCAGTTCCGTCTTGCCGCTGCCCCGGGCGCCGCCGATGAGCAGGTGCGGGCCGCCCGGGTCGGGGGAGGGGAGGGTGAGCTCGGGGTCGGCGAGGTCGAGGGTGCAGAGCTCGTCACGGGTGGTGCCGAGCAGTGCGACGGCCGCGCCGATGCCTCCGGCGTGGGCGTCCCAGCGGGCGGAGAGCTTGGCGGGGGTGACGGTGTCGAGCTGGAGCAGGTCGAGCAGGCGCAGCGCGTCGGGCAGTGGCCCGCGGGCGGCGGGCACGGCCTCGCGCAGCGGGGCGAGGACCCGGGCCAGCCGCTCGGCCCAGGCGTCGGAGACGGCGTCCAGCGAGACCTCGTGCAGGGTCTCGCGGCCGCGGGCGACCGGCCGGTCGATGGAGAGCTGGGTGCCGACCTCGCCGGTGATCAGGGCGGTGGCGCCGAGGCCGCGCGGCAGCAGCTCGGGCTGCTCGGCGAGGCAGATCGGGAAGATGCCGACGGCGGGGCCCTGGCGCAGCAGCAGGTCGAGCGCCTGGCGGGCGGCCGCGGTGGCTGGGCGGCCGTCGACCACGACCACGGTGGCGGGGTGTCCGCCGAGGCCGGTCGGGCCGGTGAGGCGGGCGGTGAGTTCGGTGAGGCGGGCGGTGGCCTGGTCGTCGTCGAGGCCGAGCAGCAGCCGGCAGTCCTGGCCGTCGGCGGGGCGCAGGTGGGGCAGCCAGAGGGCCCAGGCCCAGGTGTCGACGCGGTCCTGCGCGGGCCGGGCGGGGTCGGCGTCGACCACGACCAGGCTGAGGCCGGTGGGCGGGTGCAGCGCGGCGAGCTGGGCGACGACGGCCCTGGTGAGGGCGTCGAGGCGCTCGCGCGGGCCGCTGAGGCCGAGGCTGCCGGCGGTCTGGAGGTCGAGGGTGACGGGGACGGCGGGCAGCATGGTGCCGGGCGAGGTGCCCGCCCCGCCGGGCCGGTCGGCGGTGCCCAGGCGCAGGGTGAGCGCGTCGGGGTGGCCGGGGCCGCGCTCCCAGAGCCGGGGGCCGGGACCGAGCGCGTTGAGCAGCACGGTGGCGAGGTCGGGCCAGCGTTCGCGCTGGGCGGCGGCCTGCCGGACGCGGACGGCGGCGTGGTGGCGCTCGGCGCTCTCCTGGCCGGGCGGTTCGACGGTGCGGCCGAGGCGCAGCGAGAGCAGGCCCCTGGTGCGGCCGGCGGCGGGCTCCGGGGCGGCGGGCGGCTCGAACACGGGCGGGGCGTGCCTGACCGGGGCGGGCGCGGCGAGCTGGAGGTGGCCGTGGCCGTCGGGGAGCGCCGCGCGGGCGGGCGCCCCTGAGGCGTCCCCGAGATCCGGCACGGTGATCTGGAGGGTGGACTCGCCGATCCGCAGCAGGGCGCCGCCGTCGAGCGGGACGGCCTCCTCGGGCGGGCCGGGCGGCACGAGCCGGCCGTCCAGGGCGGTGCCGTTGGTGGAGCCGAGGTCGCGGACGGTGACCCGGCCGTCGTCGGTGAGGTGCAGGGCGAGGTGCAGCCGGGAGACGTCCGGGTCGTCGAGCGGGACGTCGGCCTCGCCGGAGCGGCCGACCCGGATCTCCCGGCCGTGCAGGCGGTGCACGCCGCCGGCGTCGGGGCCGCCGACGACCCGCAGCTCGGCGGCGGCGGGCCCGTCGTCGGGGTCGTCGGCGGTCGGGTCGGGCTCGTTGAGGCTGAGGACGGCGCCGTCGAGCAGCGGGGGGTGGCCGAGCAGGGTGTGCTCGTCGACCCGGTGCGCCCCGGCGTACAGGTGCACATGGGTGGCGGCCCGTGGGCCGCGCACGCCCACGGCGCCCGCGAGGGCGCCCGCGAGCGAGCCGAGCGCGGTGCCGACGGGCGCGGTGACCAGCACGTCCACGTAGGGGATGGCGGAGCCGGCGGCGGCCGGGCCGCTGCGCGGTCGGAGGACGGTCAGCCGGATCTGCATCTCGCCCGCGGGTCCCTTCTGCTGGTGTGACGCTTGGTACCGCTGCCTCGTGCCACCGCGGAGGCTGCCGGGGCAGTCGCGACGACCCTTGGGCCACAAGAGTGGCGAGTGTCATCCTGCCATCCGTCACGGACAGTCCGCGCACGGTACCGGATTTGACGATCTTGCGATCATCGCCATGGTGGAGGCGACGGAGGGTCAGGTCAACCGCCCCGGGGGCGGCCGTCCGCCCCGACCTCGGGAGGAACCCCGGCGGGTACCCGGGGAGGAACCCCGGCGAGTACCCGGGGGAAGGCCTCGGCGAGGCCCGTCCGTACCGCGGGGAGGAGGCCTGAGGGGCACCCGGTGTCATCCCCTAGGGGATGACCCCCAGGGCCGCCCGGATGCCCTCGCCGGTCGCCTCAGAAACGTGAACGGACACCGTTAGAGTGGCCCGGACACGGGCCCGGCAGGCTCACCGCACCGGCGGAGGAGCGCCCCGCGCGGGCGGCACGGCGAGGAGTGCGACAGGTGCGGCCAGTCGGCAGCAAGTATCTGCTTGAGGAGACCCTCGGACGGGGGGCCACCGGCACCGTCTGGCGGGGCCGGGTGCGCGCGGATGTCGCGGTGCCCGGCAGTGAGCCCGGGCAGTCGGTGGCGATCAAGGTGCTGCGCGAGGAGCTGGCGGCCGACCCGGACGTGGTGATGCGCTTCCTGCGCGAGCGTTCGCTGCTGCTGCGGCTGACCCACCCCAATATCGTCAAGGTCCGCGACCTGGTCGTCGAGGGCGAGCTGCTGGCCCTGGTGATGGACCTGATCGACGGCCCCGACCTGGCCCGCTACCTGCGCGGCAACGGCCCGTTCAGCCCGATCGCCGGCGCCCTGCTGATGGCCCAGGTGGCCGACGCGCTGGCGGCCAGCCACGCCGACGGCGTGGTCCACCGCGACCTCAAGCCCGCCAACGTGCTGCTCGCCTCCACGGTCGTGGACGGCACCGAGCAGATGCACCCGTTGCTGACCGACTTCGGCATCGCCCGGCTCGCCGACTCCCCGGGCATCACCCGCACCCACGAGTTCGTCGGCACGCCGGCGTACGTCGCGCCGGAGTCCGCCGAGGGCCGTCCGCAGACCTCCGCGGTGGACGTCTACGGCGCCGGGATCATGCTGTACGAGCTGGTCACCGGCCGGCAGCCGTTCCAGGGCGACGGCCCGCTGGCGGTCCTCCAGGCGCACCTCGCCCAGGAGCCGCAGCGCCCGGCCAACCTGCCCGAGCCGCTCTGGACGGTGATCGAGCGCTGTCTGCGCAAGGACCCGGCGCAGCGGCCGGGCGCGGTCTCGCTGGCCCGCGCGCTGCGGGTGGTCGCGGCGGGCGTCGGCGTGCACGCCTCCCCGGCCGCGGTGGACGCCGCGCTCGCGGTCGGCGCGCTGCTGCTGCCCGACCCGCAGCCGGCCGCGGTGCCGACGGCGGCCCCCGGAGGCCTCGGCGGTCCCACCGGCCCCGGCGGCCCGATGGCCGGCCTGCCCGGCGCCGAGGACCGGACCCAGGTGCTGCCGGCCGGCCCGCCCGGCCAGCAGTACGACCCGGCGGCCGCGACCCGCCTCATGGGCACCCAGCCGCCGCCCGCCGCCCCGTACGGCGCCGCGGACCGCACCCAGGTGATGCCGCCGACCGCCGGTCCGCCGGTCCCGCCCGGCCCGCCGCAGCCCGAGGCGCCGCACCCGTGGCAGACCCAGCTGCGCGCCGCGCGCGACCGCAACCAGCAGACCGAGGTCGGTTACTTCGACCCGGCGGAGTTCGAGGCCCCGCCGGTGGCCCCGCCGCCGTACCAGGCCGGCGGGCCCGGCCGTCCGCAGGGCTACCAGCAGCAGCCGCCCCCGCCCGGCTACGGGCAGGACCCGCGCCGCCAGGGCCCGCCGCCGCCGCCCGGCTACGCCCAGCGCCCGCCGGTGGCCCCGCCGCCGTACCAGGCGCCCGGTGGCGGCCGCCCGCAGCCGCCCGGTGGCTACAACCAGCCCCCGCACGGCCATCAGCAGGCCCCGCAGGGGTACGGCCAGGGGCCGGGCCGCCCCGGGCAGCCCCCGGCCGGCCCGCAGGGCGGATACCCGCAGCCGGCCCCGCCGGCCGTCCCGCGCCGGGCCGAGCCGCCGGCGCCCCAGCACCGCGAGCCCCCGCAGCGCCGTGAGCCCCCGCAGCGCCGGGAGGCGCCGCCGCGCGAGCCGGCCCGCCGGGAGCCCGCGCCCGCCCGCGAGCCGCGTCCGCGCAGCCGCAACCGGATGTACATCCCGGGCCTCGGCTGCTTCAAGGGCTGCCTGATGGTGCTGCTGGTGCTGGCCGTCGCGGCGGTGGCGCTGTGGAACTTCACGCCGCTGCCGCAGTACTGGACCAACGTCCAGGACTGGTTCAGCGGCGCGAGCGACTGGGTGGGCAACCTGGTCGGCAGTTCGAAGAACTGACCGGGGACGGGCGCCGGGGCGCCGGACGCGGCCGCGGGACCGCGCCGGGCCCGGCCGCCCGGTCGAACACCCCGCCCCGGCGGCAACATTGACGCTTTGTCGACAATTCACAAGATTTCTCGCCCGCCGCTGCCTGTCCGGCGCCCTCAGGCGACCCGGGAAGGGTGTTCGGGCGCGTAGGTTGGTCGCTGTTGTCCCGCCCCACCGAGCGCACCGGACCCCCGGCGCGCTCCCGCCGCCCACGGAGCAGCATTGGCACGCAAGATCGGCAGCCGGTACACCGTCCACCAGGTGATCGGCCGGGGCTCGGCCGGGACGGTCTGGCTCGGCGAGGGGCCGGACGGCCCGGTCGCGGTCAAGCTGCTGCGCGAGGACCTGGCCGCCGACCAGATACTGGTCGGCCGCTTCGTCCAGGAACGCGCCGCGCTGACCAGCCTCGACCACCCCCGGGTGGTCGGCGTGCGCGACATGGTCGTCGACGGCAGCGACCTCGCCCTCGTCATGGAACTCGTCCAGGGCACCGACCTGCGCTCCCGGCTGGAGCGCGACGGCGCGCTCGCCCCGCAGACCGCCGTCTCGATCATCGCCGACGTGGCCGACGGCCTGGCCGCCGCGCACGCGGCCGGCATCGTCCACCGCGACGTCAAGCCCGAGAACGTCCTGCTCGACCTCGCCGCCGCCCCCGGCCCCGGCGGCGCCCCGCGCGCCAAGCTCACCGACTTCGGCGTGGCCCGCCTGGTCGACGCCCCGCGCCGGACCCGCGCCACCCGGATCATCGGCACCCCCGACTACCTCGCCCCGGAGATCATCGAGGGCCTGGAGCCGCGCGCCGCCGTCGACATCTACGCCCTCGCCACCGTGCTGTACGAGCTGCTGGCCGGCTTCACACCGTTCGGCGGCGGCCACACCGGCGCGGTGCTGCGCCGGCACGTCACCGAGCAGGTGCCGCCGGTGCCCGGTCTGCCGGACGGCCTCTGGCGGATCATCGCCGAGTGCCTGGCCAAGGCCCCGGCCTCCCGGCTGCGCGCCGCCGAGCTGGCCGAGCGGCTGCGCGAGCAGCTGCCCGCGCTCACCGGCCTGCCGGTGCTGGCCGTGCCCGCGCAGGGCCGCACCCCGGCCGAGGAGCCGCTGACCCCCGGCGAGGCCGTGTACGCCGAGGTGGACGCCGCCCCGGGCACCCACAAGCGCCGCCGCGGCCCGGCCGTCCCGCTGGTGCCCGGCGCCGTCCCCGACTCCACCCGCGACACCCACACCAGCCTGCGCCGCCCCTCCGCCCACGAGCTGGCCTCCTACGCGGCCGAGTCCCGTGCCCAGCGCACCGCCCCGGGCACCGGCCACCGACGGGACCGCCAGGCGCTGCTGCGCCGCCGCCGGGTGCTGGCCGTCCTGCTGGCCGTGGTCCTGCTCCTGGCGGGCGCCGCCGCGGCCTGGACGGCCTTCGCGGCGGACGTCCCGGACACCGGGAACCCGCCCCGTCCGGGCGCCGTCACCAGCGCACCGAGGGCCCCGTAAAGGGCCGAAGGCCCCCGGTGTCGCCGGATGCCCCCCCGGAACCATTACCCTGGGTGCGTGGCAGCCGTCGATCCTTCCGAAGAGCTCAAGAACCTCGAGACGACCATGGGGTCGATCGAGGCCGTCCTCGACCTGGACAAGATCCGGGCCGACATCGCGCGTCTGGAGGAGGAGGCAGCCGCCCCCGACCTGTGGGACGACGTCGCGAACGCGCAGAAGGTGACCAGCCGGCTCTCCTTCCTCCAGGGCGAACTGCGCCGGGTGCAGAGCCTGCGCAGCCGGGTCGAGGACCTCGGCGTCCTGTTCGAGCTCGCCGAGGCCGAGGACGACGCGGACACCCGCGTGGAGGCCGAGAACGAGCTCACGGCCGTCAAGAAGGCGGTCGAGGAGCTGGAGGTCCGCACCCTCCTGTCCGGCGAGTACGACGCCCGTGAGGCGCTGATCAACATCCGGGCCGAGGCCGGTGGCGTGGACGCCGCCGACTTCGCCGAGCAGCTGATGCGCATGTACCTGCGCTGGGCCGAGCGGCACAACTACCCCACCGAGGTGTACGACACCTCGTACGCGGAGGAGGCCGGCATCAAGTCCGCGACCTTCACCGTCAAGGCGCCGTACGCCTACGGCACCCTCTCGGTCGAGCAGGGCACCCACCGCCTGGTCCGCATCTCGCCGTTCGACAACCAGGGCCGCCGGCAGACCTCCTTCGCCGGGGTCGAGGTGCTCCCCGTCGTCGAGCAGTCCGACCACGTCGACATCGACGAGTCCGAGCTGCGCATCGACGTCTACCGCGCCTCCGGCCCGGGTGGCCAGGGCGTCAACACCACCGACTCGGCGGTGCGCATCACGCACATCCCGACCGGTGTGGTGGTCTCCTGCCAGAACGAGCGCTCGCAGATCCAGAACAAGGCGTCCGCGATGAACGTCCTCCAGGCCAAGCTGCTGGAGCGGCGCCGCCAGGAGGAGCGGGCCGCGATGGACGCGCTCAAGGACAGCGGCAGCTCCTGGGGCAACCAGATGCGCTCCTACGTGCTGCACCCGTACCAGATGGTGAAGGACGTCCGCACCGAGTACGAGGTCGGCAACCCGCAGGGCGTGCTGGACGGTGACATCGACGGCTTCATCGAGGCCGGCATCCGGTGGCGCAAGCAGCGGGAGACCGCCGCGCAGTAAGCGGTGACACGAAGAAGGCCCCGACGGTTCTCCGTCGGGGCCTTCTTCGTGACGTTCGGGAGCCGGGAATCAGGCCAGTGCCTGCCGGGCGATCAGCGCCACCGCGAGCAGTCCGGCCAGCAGGGCCAGCAGCAGGGCGGGGGAGAGCGCGGCGAACGGACCCTGCTGCTCCTGCAGGCGGGCCCGGTTGGCGCGGCACACCGGGCAGCGGCCCTCGCTCACGCGGCCGTTGCAGTTGGCGCACACCAGATGGTCGCAGGTCATGCGATCTCCTCCTCGCTGCTACAGCCAACGCACCGGACGGGGCTTTGGTTCCTCTGGTTGCCCTGTGCGGGGGAGCGGCCGACCCCGGCCGCTCTCTCCACTCTGCCAGGTTCTGCGGGTTCCGGCCCCCGGGCTGTGAGATGCCTCGCAATTTTCGGGGCATAAGCGGACATTGTCCCCCAACTTTCGCCGGCTGTCACCGGCCGGTCCTGCGAGCCGGGTGCCGCTTCGCGTATGGTCCCAAGCCGGGAGCGGCCTCTTCCGCTCCTTCCGCCGCCCCAGGGCCGGGCGCCCGGGGTGGACCGACCGAGGACTGGCGCCGCCTAGGATGGCCTCCGTGATGCAGCCGTGATCAGATTCGACAACGTCTCCAAGACCTATCCCAAGCAGAATCGTCCCGCCCTGGACAACGTCTCGCTGGAGATCGAGAAGGGCGAGTTCGTCTTCCTGGTCGGCTCGTCCGGCTCGGGCAAGTCCACCTTCCTGCGCCTGTGCCTGCGCGAGGAGCGCCCCAGCACCGGTGAGGTGCACGTGCTGGGCAAGGACCTGGGCAAGCTGTCCAACTGGAAGGTGCCGCACATGCGCCGCCAGCTGGGCACCGTCTTCCAGGACTTCCGCCTGCTGCCGAACAAGACGGTCGCGCAGAACGTGGCCTTCGCGCTCGAGGTGATCGGCAAGCCCAAGAGCGCCATCGGCAAGGTGGTGCCCGAGGTGCTGGACCTGGTCGGCCTCGGCGGCAAGGAGGACCGCATGCCGGGCGAGCTCTCCGGTGGTGAGCAGCAGCGTGTGGCCATCGCCCGGGCGTTCGTGAACCGCCCGATGCTGCTGATCGCGGACGAGCCCACCGGTAACCTCGACCCGCAGAACTCGGTCGGCATCATGAAGCTGCTCGACCGGATCAACCGCACCGGCACCACGGTGCTGATGGCCACCCACGACCAGGCCATCGTCGACCAGATGCGCAAGCGCGTCATCGAGCTCGACAAGGGGCTGCTGGTCCGCGACCAGGCCCGCGGCGTCTACGGATACCAGCACTGATTCACCAGCACTGATTTCCGTAGGCCGCCGGCCCACGCTGCCGGACCGGTCCCGACCCTGGAGTTGTTACACGCATGCGCGCCCAGTTCGTCCTGTCGGAGATCGGTGTGGGTCTCCGCCGCAACCTGACGATGACCATCGCGGTCGTCGTCAGTGTCGCGCTCTCCCTCGCCCTCGCCGGTGCCTCGCTCCTGGTCCGTGACCAGGTGAACTCCATGAAGGGGTACTGGTACGACAAGGTCGAGGTGAGCATCTACTTCTGTACCAAGTCGGACGCCCGCAACTCGCCGCAGTGCGACAAGGGCGCGGCCACCGACCAGCAGGTCGCCGACATCAAGACCCAGCTGGACAAGATGGATTCGGTGGTCCAGTCGGCGACCTTCGAGAACTCCGCGGAGGCGTACAAGCACTGGAAGGAGATGAACCCGGACAACCCGCTCATCTCCGTCCTCGGCCCGGAGGCCATCCCGCAGTCCTGGCGGGTGAAGCTCAAGGACCCGACCAAGTACGACGTCATCCAGAGCGCCTTCGCCGGCAAGCCCGGCGTCAAGTCGGTCGAGGACCAGCGGAAGATCCTGGAGAACCTCTTCGGGCTGCTCAACGGCCTCCAGACGGCGGCCTTCGTCATCATGGTGCTGATGCTCTTCGTCGCCCTGTTGCTGATCGTCAACACCGTCCGGGTGTCGGCGTTCAGCCGCAGGCGTGAGACCGGCATCATGCGCCTGGTCGGTGCCTCGAACTTCTACGTCCAGATGCCGTTCATCGCCGAGGCCGCGTTCGCCGCCCTGCTCGGCGCCGTGATGGCCTCCGGACTGCTGCTCGGCGGGCACTTCTTCGTCCACAGCTGGCTGGCCGACCGGGTGCAGTTCATCCACTTCATCGGCCTGAGCTCGGTGCTGGCGGTGATACCGCTGCTGGTCGTGGTCGGTATGGGCATGGCCGGTATCGCGGCGTTCTTCACGCTGCGCAAGTACCTGAAGGTCTGACCCGGCTCCCACCGGCCGGCCTCCCGGCGGCCCCGGACGGCACCGCGCCGTCCGGGGCCGCCGCCGTTTCACCGTCAGCCGTTCCGGTACGGCGGGCTCCGCGCGGTGTCTAGACTCCGATGCCATGCCAGAAACTCCGCGAAGGGCACGTCAGGCGGTCACCCTCAGCCTGGTGTTCGGCGCCGTGCTGCTGGCCGGGGCCGCCACCGGTGCCTGGGGCGACCCGGGCGCGCCGCCGCACCGCCCGGCAGCCGCCCCGGCCGGGGCGGGCTTCGCGACCGGCCAGGACCCGGCCGGCACGACCCTCTCCGAGCAGCAGGCCGAGCATCTGATCGGCGTCAACGGCGACCGCTGGGGCGCCTATTACAGCGCGCAGGAGTACGCCGAGTTCAGCCAGGGCCTGGACGGCCGCTACCTCGGGGTGGGCCTCTCGGTCGGCCGCGGTCAGGACGGCGTCACCGTCGTCTCCCAGGTGCAGCCGGCCGGCCCGGCCGCCGCGGCCGGGATCGCCCCCGGCGACCGGCTGCTGCGGATCGACGCCGACCCGGCCGACCGGCTGCCGGTCACCGAGGTGGTCGCCCGGCTGCGCGGGCGCGAGGGCGAGCGCCAGGCCGGCTCGGAGGTCACCCTCGCCGTCCGGCGCGGCGACGGCGAGGTCCGCGAACTGCGGCTGCGCCGGGCCCTGCTGGACACCCAGCAGGTCACGGTGGAGCGGCTGGACAAGGGCGTCGTCCGGATCACCGTACGGGCCTTCACCAGCGGGGTGGCCGAACAGGTGCGCGCCGCGGTGCGCACCGCGCACGCCGGGGTGGTGCTCGACCTGCGCGGGAACTCCGGCGGCCTGGTCGAGGAGGCCGCCGGCACCGCCGCCGTCTTCCTCGACGGCGGCCCGGTCGGCTCCTACCAGGATCGCGGCGGGACCCGAGAACTGACCGCGCCGCCCGGCGGCGACCAGCGCACCCCGCTGGTGGTGCTGGTGGACGGCGGCACGATGAGCGCCGCCGAACTGCTCACCGGCGCCCTCCAGGACCGCAGCCGGGCGGTGGTGGTGGGCGGGCGCACCTTCGGCAAGGGCACCGTCCAGCAGCCCAGCCGGCTCGCCGACGGCGCGGTGCTGGAACTGACCGTCGGCCGCTACTACACCCCGGCGGGCCGCTCCCCGGACGGCACCGGCCTGACCCCCGACGTGCCCGCGGCCGGCTCCGAGGACGCCGGCGCGCTGGCCCTGCGGGTGCTGGCGGGTCTGGGGACGCGGACGTAAAGGGGCTGCCCGACACCGGGTCGGGATGCGAGAATAATCGGCGTTATGGCAAAGGAAACCGGACAGAAGCTGATCGCGCAGAACAAGAAGGCGCGACACGAGTACACCATCCTCGACACCTACGAGTGCGGTCTCGTGCTCACCGGCACCGAGGTCAAATCACTGCGCGAGGGTCGGGCCAACCTGGTCGACGGCTACGCCTACGTCCAGAACCACGAGGCGTGGATCGACAACGTCTTCATCCCCGAGTACACCCAGGGGACGTGGACCAACCACGCGGCACGGCGCAAGCGCAAGCTGCTGCTGCACAAGCTGGAGATCCACAAGATCGAGGCCAAGGTGCGGGACGCCGGCCACACCCTGATCCCGCTCTCGCTCTACTTCAAGGACGGCCGGGTGAAGCTCGAACTCGCGCTCGCCGTCGGCAAGAAGCTGTACGACAAGCGGCAGACGCTGCGCGAGAAGCAGGACACCCGCGAGACGGCCCGCGCGGTGGCGGCGGCCCGGCGACGCCAGGGTTAATCCGCTGGACCCCCGCTGGTCGTCTCGCGTACTATGGCGCCAGCAACACGGTACGGGTCGGGTCACCGCCCGCCGAGCTGTTTCTCAACAAAACATGGGGATGATCGGTTTCGACAGGGGACGTCGAAACAGGAGAAGCGAGCCGAGGAACGCGGCAATGATCTCGTTAACCATCTGTCGCAAAAAAATAATCGCCAACACTAAGCGCGATTCCCAGCAGTTCGCTCTCGCTGCCTAATAAGCACCGATAGCGCTTGGGTGTCAGACCGGGGAGTTCCCGACCCGGACCCTGGCATAATCTAGGGAACTCAACCGTCCGCCCGGGCTGCGAGGGCGGATGGGAAATCAAACAGCAGCTGGGCCTGTTGGCGGCTTGTCCGCGTGACCGCCAGGGCCGAGAAAATCACAGCGGACTGCGCTCGGAGAAGTCCTGAATCCACTCCACTGGACCCGGGTTCGATTCCCGGCATCTCCACCACCCCATGTTTGACACCATGAAGGCCGCCCTCCAGCCGGAGGGCGGCCTTCGTCGTGCCCGGCCCGTCCGCCGGCGCCCCACCAGTACCCCACCCGACGCCCTGCCCGCCGGCGCCGCGGCAGGCGGTGCAGCGCGGACAAGGGTCGGCGGCGTAGGATTTTCCGTCCGCTCATTTCTCCGAGCCGGATCCACCCACCGCAGGACGTACGTCAGGGGGCTTCTTGGGCGCGCACGGCTCAACCCAGTACTCCGCCGCAACCACCGAGGCCATGCAGAGCAACACGGACACCGCCACCGCCACCACCGGCGCCGCCACCGATGGGGACACCATCCGCGAACGCGAGATCGCCGGCGAACAGCGCCACCTCGACACCGTCTACCACCGCCTGGAGGAGAAGCTCGCCGAAGCCGAGTACATCCTGGAGGACGCCGCCAAGCGGGTCCATGTCGGCACCCCCGGCGCGCTCGCCGAGCGCGACGCCCAGGTCTACCGGGCCGGCGCCCACCTCCAGCGGCTCAACAACGAGTTCGAGGACTTCCTCTTCGGCCGGATCGACCTCCAGCGGCCCGACGCCCCGGAGGAACACGGCATCCCCTCCAACACCCCCTTCGACCCGGCCGACCCGGCCGTCGCCGAGACCCTGCACATCGGCCGGCTCGGCGTGCTGGACGCCGAGTACGGCCCGCTGGTGATCGACTGGCGGGCTCCCGCCGCCGCGCCGTTCTACCGCTCCACCCCCCTGGAGCCCGGCCGGGTCATCCGCCGCCGGGTGATCCGCTCCAAGGGCCGCAAGGTGATCGGCGTCGAGGACGACCTGCTGCGCCCCGACCTCACCCCCACCCTGGACGGCCACGAGCTGGCGGTGGTCGGCGACGGCGCGCTGATGGCCTCGCTGGGCCGGGCCCGCAGCCACTCGATGCGCGACATCGTCTCGTCCATCCAGAAGGAACAGGACGAGGTGATCCGCGCCGCCGCGGCCGGTGCCACCCTGGTCACCGGCGGCCCCGGCACCGGCAAGACCGCCGTCGCCCTGCACCGCGCCGCCTTCCTGCTCTACCAGGACCGCCGCCGCTACGCCGGGGGCATCCTGGTGGTCAGCCCGACGCCGCTGCTGGTCTCGTACACCGAGGGCGTGCTGCCCTCGCTCGGCGAGGAGGGCCAGGTCGCCATCCGCGCGGTCGGCTCGCTGGTGGACGGCATCGAGGCGGACACCTACGACACCCCGGAGGCGGCCCGGGTCAAGGGCTCGGCCCGGATGACGCAGCTGCTGCGCCGGGCCGCCCGGGCCGCGCTGGAGCTGGGCGCGCCGCAGGAGCTGAAGGTGGTCGCCCGCGGCGAGGTGCTGCGGCTGGACGCGGGCAGGCTCAAGGGGGTGCGCGGGAACGTCATCGGCTCCGGCGGCACCCCGCTGAACCTGCTGCGCCCGCGCGCCCGCCGGCTGCTGCTGGACGCGCTCTGGCAGGAGGCCACCCGCCACCTGCCCAGGCCCGCCGACCACTACGCGCGCGAGCAGCGCCAGGAGGAGAAGGAGTCGTTCGACGACTACGTCTCGGACGAGGCGCCGTTCCTGGACTTCCTGGACGCCTGGTGGCCCGCGCTGACCCCGCGCCGGGTGCTCGGCACGCTCCGGCAGCCCCGGCACATCAACCGGACCGCCCGCCGCGCCGTGACCCCGGAGGAGGCGAAGGTGCTGGCCGCGTCCTGGCGGCACCTCTCGGACCGCGGCGAGGGCGCGCTGTCCGCGCACGACGTGGCGCTGGTGGACGAGCTCCGGGTGCTGCTCGGCGAGGCGGCCCGCCCGAAGGTCCGTGAGGTGGACGCGGTGGACCTGCTGAGCGGCCTGGACGAGGTCACCACCTTCGCCGACCGCAACTCCCGCCAGCGCGAGCGCGTGCCGGTCGAGCGGACCGAGTACGCGCACATCATCGTGGACGAGGCCCAGGACCTCACCCCGATGCAGTGGCGCATGATCGGCCGCCGGGCCCGGACGGCCACCTGGACGATCGTCGGGGATCCGGCGCAGTCCTCGTGGCCGTTCCCGCAGGAGGCGCAGTCCGCGCTGGACGAGGTGCTGTCCGGCAAGCCGCGCCGCCGGTACACGCTGACCGTGAACTACCGCAACCCGGCCGAGATCGCCGAGGTGGCGGCCAAGGTGCTGGCGCTGGCGGCGCCCGGGACGCCCTCGCCGAGCGCGGTGCGCGAGGTCGGGGTCGAGCCGCGCTTCGCGGCGGTCACCGACCCGTCCCCGGAGGCCTTCGGGGCGGCGGCCCGGGCCGAGCTGGAGCGGCTGCTCGCCGAGGTCGACGGCACCGTGGCCGTCGTCGTGCCGATGGACCGCCGGGCCGAGGCGGCCGGGTGGATCGAGGGGCTGGGCGGCCGCGCGGTGGCGCTGGGCAGTCTGGAGGCCAAGGGTCTGGAGTACGACGCGACGGTGGTGGCCGACCCGACCGGGATCGCCGGCGAGTCGGAGGCCGGCCTGCGGGTGCTCTACGTGGCGCTGACCCGGGCGACCCAGCGGCTGACCGTGCTCTCCGGCCCGGACGACCTGCCGGACGCGGCGGGCGTGCCCGCGCTGCTGCACGACTGAGCCGGCCTGCCCTGACGGCCGCTCAACGAGCGGGGCCCCCACCACCGGTGGGGGCCCCGCTCGTACGTTGATGACACCGACCCGCCATGCTCGCCTCGCGGCAAGTGGTCGCTCGAAGCGACTAAGGTTGGGCCCGGGGGCTTGGATCGAGCCGGTGTCCCGTCCAATGTAACGCATCGGCCGCCACGGGCAAGAAGAGCGGCCGGTCTTCTCGCGGCGCGTTCCGCCGGGTCCGGTGTCCGCTTGTCGGGTCCGCACACTCAATGCACGTTATTTCTGACTTCTCCCTGGCAGGTGCGACGATCGAGGTCTAACATGCGCTGCGTGCCGATTCAACATCTTGTTGAAACCCGACACCGTGTTGAACTGCGTTCGGCCCGCAGCCACCCTCAGTGGACGGAAGAAGGACGTCGATGGCGACGGTGCCCAGTGTCTCCAACTCGATCACGGTGCGGCTGGAGGTCCCGGCCAGCGGCAGTGCTGTCAGTGCGATCACCACGGCGGTCGAGTCCTCCGGTGGATCGGTCACCGGTCTCGACGTGACGGCCTCCGGCCTGGAGGCCCTGCGGATCGACGTGACGGTGGCCGCCTCCTCGGTCGCGCACGGCGAGGAGATCGTCGAGAAGCTCCGCGCGATCGACGGCGTGTCGATCGGCAAGGTCTCGGACCGTACCTTCCTGATGCACCTCGGCGGCAAGATCGAGATGTCGTCCAAGCTGCCGATCCGCAACCGTGACGACCTCAGCATGATCTACACCCCGGGTGTCGCCCGGGTCTGCATGGCGATCGCCGAGAACCCCGAGGACGCCCGCCGCCTGACCATCAAGCGCAACAGCGTCGCGGTGGTCACGGACGGCTCGGCGGTGCTGGGCCTGGGCAACATCGGCCCGGCGGCCGCGCTGCCGGTGATGGAGGGCAAGGCGGCCCTGTTCAAGCGCTTCGCCGGCATCGACGCCTGGCCGATCTGCCTGGACACCCAGGACACTGACGAGATCGTGGCCATCGTCAGGGCGATCGCCCCGGGCTTCGCCGGCATCAACCTGGAGGACATCTCCGCGCCGCGCTGCTTCGAGATCGAGGCCCGGCTGCGCGAGGCCCTGGACATCCCGGTCTTCCACGACGACCAGCACGGTACCGCGATCGTGGTGCTGGCGGCGCTCACCAACGCGCTCAAGGTGGTCGGCAAGGAGATCGGCGACATCCGGGTGGTGATGTCGGGCGCCGGCGCCGCCGGTACCGCGATCCTCAAGCTGCTGCTGGCGGCCGGCGTCGAGCACGCCACCGTGGCGGACGTGCACGGCGTGGTCCACCAGGGCCGTGACGACCTCAACGACTCGCTGCGCTGGATCGCCGAGCACACCAACCGCTCGGGCCGCACCGGCACCCTCAAGGAGGCCGTGGCGGGCGCCGACGTGTTCATCGGCGTCTCGGCCCCGAACGTGCTGGACGGCGACGACCTGGCCACCATGGCGACGGACGCGATCGTGTTCGCGCTGGCCAACCCGGACCCGGAGGTGGACCCGGCGGTCGCCCGGCAGACCGCCGCCGTGGTCGCCACCGGCCGCAGCGACTTCCCGAACCAGATCAACAACGTGCTGGTCTTCCCGGGCGTCTTCCGCGGCCTGCTGGACGCCCAGAGCCGGACGGTCAACACCGAGATGATGATCGCCGCCGCCCGGGCGCTGGCCACCACCGTCGCGGACGACGAGCTCAACGCCAACTACATCATCCCGAGCGTTTTCCACAAGGACGTCGCCAAGACGGTCGCCGCCGCCGTGCGCGACGCCGCGCTGGCCGGGGCCCAGGAGGACCCGGCGCCGTCCCGTCCCACCCCGGGCATCGTCGGCACGCTGGACACCGCGTCCTTCCCGGTCGTCAAGCTCTGACCGGGAGCGCGCCGGAGGTGTCGCGGATCGGTCAAATGACCGATTAGCGGCCTTACCCACCCAAGCCCGCCCCGAACCCTTGCGACACAAGGGCGAGGGGCGTGTTTGGGCTTGTCGTGCCTAGGGCGTACGGTAGCCCTGCACGGGGCAGGCGTGTCCGACAAGTACGGAACGTCCCCCTGGTCTTCCGGCGCGTCGTCCCGACCGCCGCCCGCGCCCGGTCCGCCGGAGCCGACGGAGCGTCATACCTCCGGCGGGCGGGCGTTGTTCGGGCGGTGGAGCCGGGGGCCCGATTGGCTTTCTCGGGGCAGGTCGGGGCAGGATTCGTATCCAGGCAGGCAGGCGGGCCTTTTCGACGGCACCGGCGCGCGGCACGGGGTACGAACCCGGCCTGCGACCACGCATTGCCTGAATGAGCACAGTGTGCGGACCTGCGGCCCATCCGGATGCCCCCGGAGGGAGCACCGTGTGGGCCCCCGCACACCGCAAGCGAACAGACCACAGGAGTACACATGAACCGCAGTGAGCTGGTGGCCGCGCTGTCCGAGCGCGCCGAGGTGACCCGCAAGGACGCCGACGCCGTTCTGGCCGCCTTCGCCGAGATCGTCGGCGAGGTCGTCGCCAAGGGCGACGAGAAGGTCACCATCCCCGGTTTCCTGACCTTCGAGCGCACCCACCGCGCTGCCCGCACCGCCCGCAACCCGCAGACCGGTGAGCCGATCCAGATCGCGGCCGGCTACAGCGCCAAGGTGAGCGCGGGCTCCAAGCTCAAGGAAGCCGCCAAGGGCGCCTGAGCAACCCCTTGAACGCCCGAGAGGCCGGGCTCCCCGTGAGGGGGGCCCGGCCTCTCGCCGTGGTGCGGGCCGGTCAGGCGTCGACCAGCTGCTCGTTGGGCAGCTCGACGTGGGCGCCGAGGTCGCGCAGCTTCTCCATGAAGTTCTCGTAGCCGCGGTTGATCAGGTCGATGCCGTGCACCGTCGAGGTGCCCTGGGCCGCCAGCGCCGCGATCAGGTACGAGAAGCCGCCGCGCAGGTCCGGGATGACCAGCTCGGCGCCGATCAGCTTGGACGGGCCGGAGACGACCGCGGAGTGCAGGAAGTTGCGGGCGCCGAAGCGGCACGGGGTGGCGCCCAGGCACTCGCGGTAGAGCTGGATGTGGGCGCCCATCTGGTTGAGCGCGCCGGTGAAGCCGAGCCGCGACTCGTACACCGTCTCGTGCACGATGGACAGGCCGGCCGCCTGGGTCAGCGCGACCACCAGCGGCTGCTGCCAGTCGGTCTGGAAGCCCGGGTGCACGTCCGTCTCCAGGGCGATCGCCTTGAGCTCGCCGCCCGGGTGCCAGAAGCGGATGCCCTCGTCGTCGACCTCGAACGCGCCGCCGACCTTCCGGAAGGTGTTGAGGAAGGTCATCATCTCCAGCTGGCGGGCACCGCGGACGTAGATGTCGCCCTTGGTGGCCAGCGCCGCGCAGGCCCAGGAGGCGGACTCCAGGCGGTCCGGCAGCGCGCGGTGGTTGTAGCCGGAGAGCTCGTCCACACCGGTGATCAGGATGGTCCGGTCGGTGCCCATCGAGATGATCGCGCCCATCTTCTGCAGCACGCAGATCAGGTCGACGATCTCCGGCTCGATGGCCGCGTTGCGCAGCTCGGTGACGCCCTCGGCGAGGACGGCGGTGAGCAGCACCTGCTCGGTGGCGCCGACCGACGGGTAGGGCAGCTCGATCCGGGTGCCGCGCAGCCGCTGCGGGGCGACCAGGTAGGTGCCCTGCGGGTGCTTCTCGATCGAGGCGCCGAACTGGCGGAGCACCTCGAAGTGGAAGTCGACCGGGCGGCCGCCGATGTCGCAGCCGCCGAGGCCCGGGATGAAGGCGTGGCCGAGGCGGTGCAGCAGCGGGCCGCAGAACAGGATCGGGATGCGTGAGGAGCCCGCGTGCGCGTCGATGTCCGTGACGTTGGCGCTCTCCACGTGGGAGGGGTCGAGGATCAGCTCGCCGTCCTCGTCACCGGCGCGCACGGTCACGCCGTGCAGCTGGAGCAGGCCGCGAACCACCTTGACGTCGCGGATGTCCGGGACGTTGCGCAGTCTGCTGGGGCCCTGTCCGAGGAGGGCGGCGACCATGGCCTTGGGTACCAGGTTCTTCGCACCGCGGACGCGGATCTCGCCTTCGAGCGGGTTTCCGCCGTGGACCAGCAGGACGTCGTCGGTCATCGTTCTCGCAATCCGGGGTGCCAGAGGAGTGGGTGGGGCTCCGGTCAGAGAGCCGGCGGTGGACCGGTCGTACGGGCGCGTTCGGGCCCCCGGCGTGACCGAGTCGGCACCGTAAAAGGGCGTCCACCATCAGTAGATGGTAGTAGGCGTGCGGCTGGTTCCCGCCTGCCTCTCCCGTGATGGTGCTCTCTCGGGGTGGTGTTCCGCCCGCCGACACGTCCGTACGGGTGTTCGTCGGGCCCTGTGGTGTTTCGTGTTGCGGTGTCCGCCCCCGGCGGTTCTGCGGGATCATGTGAGGCATGACGGCGGCCCATTCGCACGGAGGACGGTCCCACACCGGCCGTTTGCTCGTCGCGACCCCCGTGCTCACCGACCCGAACTTCGCCCGGGCGGTGGTGCTCCTCCTCGACCACGACGCCGAGGGGGCGCTCGGCGTCGTCCTCAACCGGCCGACGCCGGTGGAGGTGGGCAGTGTGCTGGACGGCTGGGGCCGCCTGGTCGGGCAGCCGGCGGTGGTCTTCCAGGGCGGGCCGGTGGCCCTGGACTCGGCGCTGGGCCTCGGGGTGGCGCCGGGGGAGCCGGGGACCGGGGAGCCGCTCGGCTGGCGGCGGGTGCACGGTGCGATCGGCCTGGTGGACCTGGAGGCGCCGCCCGAGGTGATGGCCGGCGAGCTGGGCGCGCTGCGGATCTTCGCCGGGTACGCGGGCTGGTCGCCGGGGCAGCTGGAGGCGGAGCTCGACGGCGGCGCCTGGTACCTGGTGGACTGCGAGCCGGGTGACATCTCCAGCCCCGAGCCGGAGCGGCTCTGGCGCGCGGTGCTCCGCCGCCAGCGCGGCCCCCTGGCGCTGCTGGCGACCTACCCCGAGGACCCCACGCTGAACTGACGTGCGACCGCCCCGGCGCCGTACTGGCCCGCTTTCCCGGGGCCCCCATAGACTTGGCACCCATGAGCACTCTTGAGCCCGAGCGCGGCCTCGGCACCGGCACCCTGGTCGAGCCCGTCCCCCAGGTGTCCCACGGGGACGGCGACCACGAGCGCTTCGCGCACTATGTCCAGAAGGACAAGATCATGGAGAGCGCGCTCTCCGGCTCGCCCGTGGTGGCGCTCTGCGGCAAGGTCTGGGTGCCCGGGCGCGACCCGAAGAAGTACCCGGTCTGCCCGATGTGCAAGGAGATCTACGACGGCATCGGCAAGCCGCAGGACGGCAAGGACGGCGACGGAAAGTAGTTCCGCCCGGTCTGGACCATTTTGCAAAATGCTCCATGAATGGTCTATGCCAGTCGGCCCGGCGCGGGCAGGATGGCGGAATGGACCTCATTCCCGCACCACTGAGTGCCGTCCGTCGCCCGGACGAGGACTTCCCCCTCGACCACACCACCACCCTGACCGCGCCGCCCGCGCTCGCCGACGCCGAGCAGTGGCTGCGCACCTCGCTGACCGCCGCCACCGGCCTGCCGTTCGGGCCGGGGCGGTCGGGTGAGGGCGTCGAGTTCGTTCACGACGGGACGCTGGGCGCCGAGGCGTACCGGATCTCGGTGCGTCCCGGCCACGCCGTGGTCACCGCCGGCGGTCCGGCCGGCGCCCTCTGGGGCGCCCAGACGCTGCGCCAGCTGCTCGGTCCGGACGCCTACCGCCGCGCCCCGCTGCGCCGCACCGGCTGGGTGCTCCCCGGCGCGGACATCGAGGACGCCCCCCGCTTCGGCTGGCGCGGCGCGCTGCTGGACGTCTCCCGGCACTTCCTGCCCAAGGCGGACGTGCTGCGCTTCCTCGACCTGCTCGCCGCGCACAAGCTCAACGTGCTGCACCTGCACCTGACCGACGACCAGGGCTGGCGGGTGGAGATCAAGCGCTACCCGGCGCTCACCGAGCGGGGCGCCTGGCGCGAGCGCTCGATGGTCGGCTACCGGCTCGGCAACCGTCGTGACGACCGCCCGCACGGCGGCTTCTACACCCAGGACGACCTGCGCGAGATCGTCGCGTACGCCGCCGGACGGGGGATCACCGTCGTCCCCGAGATCGACCTGCCCGGCCACACCCAGGCCGCCATCGCGGCCTACCCGGAGCTGGGCAACACCGACGTGGTGGACACCTCGGCGCTGGGCGTCTGGACCGACTGGGGCGTCAGCCGCAACGTGCTCAACGTCTCCGAGGGCACCATCCGCTTCTTCGAGGGGGTGCTGGAGGAGGTCCTGGAGCTCTTCCCGTCCGAGTTCATCCACCTCGGCGGCGACGAGTGCCCCAAGGAGCAGTGGAAGGAGAGCGCGGCCGCCCAGGCGCGGATCGAGGAGCTCGGCCTGGCCAACGAGGACGAGCTGCAGAGCTGGGTCATCCGGCACTTCGACGGCTGGCTGGCCGAGCGCGGCCGCCGGCTGATCGGCTGGGACGAGATCCTGGAGGGCGGCCTGGCCCCCGGCGCCGCCGTCTCCTCCTGGCGCGGGTTCGGCGGCGGGATCGCCGCCGCCCAGGCCGGCCACGACGTGGTGATGTGCCCCGAGCAGCACGTCTACCTGGACCACCGGCAGGCCGCGGGCGAGGACGAGCCGATCCCGGTCGGGTTCGTCCGCACCCTGGAGGACGTCTACCGCTTCGAGCCGGTCCCGGCGCAGCTGGACGAGGTGGCGGCCCGGCGGGTGATCGGCACTCAGGCCAACCTGTGGAGCGAGTTCATGGACAGCGCCCGGGACATCGACTACCGGGCCTTCCCCCGGCTCGCGGCGTTCGCCGAGGTCGCCTGGTCCGCGCTGCCCACCGATCCGGCCGCGCGCGACTACCAGGCCTTCGAGCGCCGGCTCGACGGCCACCTGGCCGTGCTGGACGCGCTGGGTGTCGCGTACCGCCCGGCCGACGGGCCGCACCCCTGGCAGCGCCGGCCCGGAGTGGCCGGCCGCCCGATCGAGGGCCCGCCGCCGGCGGTGTGACCTTGGCGGCACCGCCCTTTGCGGACGGTGCCCGGGAACTTCTGAGTGGTCATCTGACGTCAAGAACAGATGAACATCTGCTCCGGTCCTGATCGGGCCGGAGCAGATACCGCCCGGTATCCGTCCCAATCGGGCAGTCCCGTTCGCCCGCCCCGAAATGATCATCGAGCATTGTGTGCCAGAGTTGCCCAACCCGGCCCGATCGCCCGTACCCTACGGGCCAGGCCGGGCTGCCGACGCGGACACCTCGGCCGAAGGCCGCGGGCGGCAGGCGATCGATGAGCAAGTGGAGCACGGTGGGACCCAGGTGAACCGGACGATCATGCTGCCGGCCTCCCTCGACGAGGCCGTCGACGCGCTGGCCGCCACCCCGGCCGCGGTGCCGGTGGCCGGCGCCACCGACCTGATGGAGGCCGTCAACGCCGGACGGCTGCGCCCCGCCGCCCTGATCGGCCTCGGCCGGATCACCGAACTGCGCGGCTGGCGTTACGAGGACGGCGGCACCGCCGTCCTCGGCGCGGGGCTCACCCACGCCCGGATGGACCGCCCCGACTTCGCCGCGCTCATCCCCGCCCTGGCCGACGCGGCCCGCACCGCCGGGCCCCCGCAGGTGCGCAACGTCGGCACCCTGGGCGGCAACATCGCCACCGCCGCCCCGGCCGGCGACACCCTCCCGGTGCTCGCCGCGCTGGAGGCCAGCGTCACCCTCGCCCGGGCCGGCTCCACCCGCGAGGTGCCGGTCAGTCACCTGCTCACCGGGCTCGACCCGCTGCGCCCCGGCGAACTGCTCACCTGGGTGCGCGTCCCGCTGCTGCACGCCCCGCAGGTCTTCCTCAAGGCCACCGGCCGCAGCGGCCCGGCCCGCGCCACCGCCTCCGTCGCGCTCGTCCTCGACCCGGCCCGGCGCGCCGTGCGCTGCGCCGTCGGCGCGGTCGCCCCGGTGCCGCTGCGCCCGCTGGAGGCCGAGGCCTGGGTGGCCGGCTGCATCGACTGGGACGGCAGCCGCGAGATCGATCCCGCCGCGACGGCCGCCTTCGGCGAGTACGTGGCCGCCGCCTGCGTACCCGACAGCTACGGCGCCGAGGGCGCCTGGGAGGCCGTGACCGAGGGGCCGAGCGCGGCCGCCGTTCGGCTGCGGCGTACCGTATCGGTGCTGGCCCGCCGGGCACTGGGAAGGGCGCTGAAGTGACCACAGACCCCCTTGAGACCCTCGACGCGGGCCTCCTCGACCACGCCCCCCAGGTCAGCCGCGAGCTGCGCCCCTGCGCCTCGTACACGCTGCGGGTCAACGGCTTCGAACGGCCCGTCACCGACGCCTGGATCGGCGAGAGCCTGCTCTACGTGCTGCGCGAGCGGCTCGGCCTGGCCGGGGCCAAGGACGGCTGCGAACAGGGCGAGTGCGGTGCCTGCTCGGTGCAGGTGGACGGCCAGCTGGTGGCCGGCTGCCTGGTGCCCGCCGCGCTGGCCGCGGACAGCGAGATCAACACCGTCGAGGGCCTGTCGGCCGGCGGCGCCGCCAGCGACGTCCAGCAGGCGCTGGCCGAGTCCGGCGCGGTGCAGTGCGGCTACTGCACGCCCGGCATGGCGATGGCCGTGCACGACCTGCTCCAGCGCAACCACCGGCCCACCGACGTCGAGGCCCGGCAGGCGCTCTGCGGCAACCTCTGCCGCTGCACCGGCTACCGGGGCGTGCTGGCCGCCGTCCAGAGCATCGCCGACGCGCGCGCGCTGGAGGCCGAGCAGGCGGAGGACGCGCAGGTTGCCGCCGGGGAGGCAGCGGCCGCCGCGGTCCCGGCCCCGGGTGCGGCCTCGGTCGCGGGCGAGCCCGCCGGGGACCCCGAACCGGCCGCGCCGCCGACCCCGTCCGCCGAGGCCGCACCGCCGGCCGGCGACCTGCCGGTGTACACGGACGCCGACGCCTGGATCGAGCACGTCCCGCAGCCCCCCGCCGAGGAGACCCCGACCACCGCCGGGACCGGCGTCGGCCTGCCGTACGGCACCCCCGACGGCCAGGGCGGCTACGACAGCGGCGTGTACGACACCGCCGTGCTGTCGCCCGTCCAGGGCATCCCCGCCCAGGCCGCCGACGGGGCGGGCTACTACCCGCAGCAGGGCTACCCCGCGCCGTACCAGGGCGCCCCGGCCGAGGACGCCTACCCGCCCGGCGGCTACCCACAGCATCCCGGCTACGGCACCGCCACCGGGTACGACGGCCCCGTGTACGAGTCCACCCCCGCGCACGGCACCGCCTTCGACGGCACGCCCGCGCACGGCACGCCGTACGTCCCCACGCCCCCGCACGGCGTCCCGGCCGAGGGCACCGCCCCGGCCGGCCTCCCGTACGGCGCCACCCCCGCCCACGGCATCCGGCTCCCCGAGGACGACCACGCATCATGACGTCGCCTACCGACATCGGCACAGCAACCCAGCAGGACGGTGACGAGGGCGGCGCACCGGAGCCGTTCGGGCTGGGCAGCTCACCGCTGCGCAGCGACGCGCTGCCCAAGGCGCTCGGCATCTACCCGTACGCCGCCGACCTCTGGGCCGAGGGCCTGCTCTGGGGCGCGGTGCTGCGCTCGCCCCACCCGCACGCGCGGATCAAGGGCGTCGACACCTCGGCCGCGCTCGCGCTGCCCGGCGTGCACGCGGTCGTCACCGCCGCCGACCTGCCGGCCGGTCCGGACGGCAGCCCGGACGGCGCCCCGGCCGGGCCGGTCGTCGCCGACCGGCCGATCCTGGCCGCCGGGGTGGTCCGCCACCACGGCGAGCCGGTCGCCGCCGTCGCCGCCGACCACCCCGACACCGCCCGGCTCGCGGTCGGTCTGATCGCCGTGGAGTACGAGCCGCTGGAGGCGGTCACCGACCCGGAGCAGTCCTTCACGGCCGCCGCGCTGCACCCGGACGGCAACCTCTTCCGCCACCTGCCGCTGCGCAGCGGCGACCCGGACGCGGTCGGCGAGATCGTCGTCGAGGGCCTCTACCAGGTCGGCCGGCAGGACCCGGCACCGCTCGGCGCCGAGGCAGGCCTGGCCGTGCCCCGCCCGGACGGCGGGGTCGAACTGCACCTGTCCTCCACCGATCCGCACGGGGACCGCGACCGCACCGCCGGCTGCCTCGGCCTGGAGCCCGACCGGGTCCGCCTGGTGGTCACCGGCGTGCCCGGCGCCACCTCCGACCGCGAGGATCTCTCCTTCCAGGTCACCCTGGCGCTGCTGGCGCTGCGCACCGGCCGGCCGGTGAAGATGACCCTCACCCGCGAGGAGTCCTTCCACACCCACACCTCCCGGCACCCGGCGCTGCTGCGCTACCGCCACCACGCGGACGCCGAGGGCAAGCTGGTCAAGGTCGAGGCGCAGATCCTGCTGGACGGCGGTGCCTACGCGGACGTCTCGGCCGAGGCGCTGGCCGCCGCGACCGCCTTCTCGGTCGGCCCGTACGTCTGCCCGAACGTCTTCGTGGACGCCTGGGCGGTGCGCACCAACAACCCGCCGGCCGGCCGGATGCGCGGCGAGGGCGCCCTCCAGGCCTGCTTCGCCTACGAGTCGCAGCTGGACCAGCTGGCCGCGCGGGTGGGCGTGGACCCGGTCGAGATCCGCCGCCGCAACGCGATGGCCACCGGTGACCCGATGCCCACCGGACAGGCCGTCACCTGCCCCGCGCCGGTGGCCGCGCTGCTGGACGCCGTCTCCAAGGAGCCGCTGCCCGCGCTGCCGGTGGACGACCCGAACGCCGAGTGGCTGCTCCCGGGCGGTCCGGGCGGCGCGGGGGACCCGGCGGCGGTGCGGCGCGGTATCGGCTACGCCGTGGGCATGGTGCACATGCTGGGGGCCGAGGGCGAGGACGAGGTCTCCACCGCGACGGTGCGGGTCAGCGGCGACCACGCCACGGTGATCTGCGCGGCCGTCGACTCCGGGCAGGGCTTCGCCACCCTGGCCCGGCAGATCGTGCAGTCGGTGCTGGGCGTCAGCGAGGTCTACATCGCGCCGGCCGACAGCGACCAGTCGATCGCCGGGCCCTCGGCCCGCGGCCGGCACACCTGGGTCTCGGGCGGTGCGGTCGAGCGGGCCGCGCTGATGGTCCGCCACCAGCTGCTCCATCCGATCGCCGCCAACTTCGGGATGTCGGTGGAGCTGCTGCAGATCTCCGACGGCAAGATCACCTCCTATGACGGGGTGCTCGGCATGCCGGTCGCCGAGGCGCTGGAGGGCAAGGAGCTCTGGGCCACCGCGCAGTGCCGTCCGCACCCCACCGAGCCGCTGGACGAGGCCGGGCAGGGCGACGCCTTCGTCTCCATCGCGTTCTGCGCGATGCGGGCGGTGGTGGACGTGGACATCGAGCTCGGCGCGGTCCGGGTGGTGGACATGACCGTCGCCCAGGACGTCGGCCGGGCGCTCAACCCGCGGCAGATCGAGGACCGGATCGAGGCGGGGGTGGCGCAGGGCGTGGGCCTGGCCCTGCTGGAGGACCTGCGGACCGAGGGCGGCCTGCTGGTCAACCCCTCGCTCACCGGTTACCGCCTGCCGACCGCGCTGGACACCCCCGAGGTGCGGATCGCCGCCCTGGTGGAGGAGCGGGACGTGGTCGCCACCTTCGGCGCCAAGGCGGTCAGCGCGGCCCCCGCGGTGGTCGCCCCGGTCGCCGTCGCGGCCGCCGTACGGGCCGCCACCGGGCTGCCGGTCGGCCGGCTCCCGATCCGTCCCGAGGACGCCACCACCGCCTGACGCCCCGGGGCGGAAATCCGACCGGTTTTCCGCCCCCGGCGTGATTCCCGGGGCGTAATTTTCGAAAAATGCACGACGAATTGCCGGCCGGTGAATTTCTCGCCGGTCGGCAATTCGTTTCTGGGAGGCCATGACGGGAATCGAACCCGTGTACACCGCTTTGCAGACGGTTCCCTAAGCCACTCGGGCACACGGCCGTGGGGTGGAGCTGTGCGTGCGATCAGACGCAACAGCGACAGGCGCGACAACACCGGGGAGCGGCGACACAGGTGCGGGGCGCGAGGGCCGCCGTCTTCCTGTTCATGTCCGACTCCTGTCGTCGTTCGCCGTGTTGGTGAATTCATCATGGCGGAATGCCGGGCGGGCCGTCAATATCCTTTTGTAAATTCCGTGTGGCGGCTCGTGCTACGGTCGAGGACAGGTGGCCGCCACGCGACCGCCCCGGACGAGCGCGTCGTACCCGGTCAGGACAAGACGGCGCAGTACAGCGGCAACCCGGCCGCTGCCGACTGCGGAGGTCCGACCGTCATGGCCTGGCTCGTTCTGATCATTTCCGGCGTCCTGGAGACCGTCTGGGCGGTGGCCCTGGAATCGTCCAAGGGCTTCTCCCGGCTCGTCCCCAGCCTCGTCTTCGGTGTCGCCCTGCTGCTGAGCATGGGCGGCCTGGCATACGCGATGCGGTCCATCCCGATCGGTACGGGGTACGCCGTCTGGGTGGGGATCGGTGCGGTCGGTACGGCGCTGTACGGGATGGCGGTGCTGGGGGACGCCGCCACCCTGGCGCGGATCGGCTGCCTGCTGCTGATCGTCTCCGGTGTGGTCGGCCTGAAGGTGCTGCACTGAGCCGGCGGCCCGCCGGGCGGGGCACGCCCTAGGCCGCGTATTCGGTCGTGATCAATGGGTTCGGGTGAGGTCCTTGATCCAGATCATTGCGCCGCGGAGGTGAAGGCCGGCGAGGTAGCTTTC
>NZ_JBFBIL010000047.1:0-65772 GCF_040685575.1 Kitasatospora sp. NPDC088351
TTCTCGGGGGTGATCTGTGTTGTTGTGGGGGGGGGGGGGGGGGGCGGGGGGGGGGCCCCCCACCCCACAACTCGGCTAGTACTGAAGCGACTTGTACTGTAGGAACTCCTCCAGCCCGTGTCGCCCCAGCTCCCGGCCGAGCCCCGAGTTCTTGTAACCGCCGAACGGCGCCAGCGGGTTGAAGCGCCCGCCGTTGAGGTCCACCTGCCCGGTGTCCAGGCGGCGGGCGAACGCGGCGGCGGTGTCGGTGTCCGCGGCCCAGACGCCGCCGGCCAGTCCGTACTCGGTGCCGTTGGCCAGTTCGGCGGCGTGCTCCTCGTCACGGTAGGCGAGCACGGCCAGTACCGGGCCGAACACCTCCTCCTGGGCGACCGTCATGTCGGCGGTCACATCGGCGAGTACCGTCGGCCGGACGTAGAAGCCGGTGGTCAGGCCCTCGGGGGCGTCGGCGCCGCCCGCGACGAGCCGGGCGCCCTCGGCGAGCGCGCCGGTGATGTAGCCGCGCACCCGCTCCCGCTGGCGGGCGTTGACCACCGGCCCGATCCGGGTCTGCGGGTCCGCCGGGTCGCCCGGGGTGTACTTGGCGGCGGCCCGCTCGGCGATCGCCACCGCCTCCTCGTACTGGTCCTGGTGGACCAGCAGCCTGGTCCACGCGCTGCACGTCTGGCCGGAGTTGGCGAAGACGTTGGCCACGTTGACGTTGACCGCCCGGGTGAGGTCGGCGCCGGGCAGCACCACATTGGCGGACTTGCCGCCCAACTCCAGTGCCACCCGCTTGATTCCGCGCCCCGCGGTCTCGGCGACCGCCCGGCCGACGGCGGTCGACCCGGTGAACGAGACCACGTCCACGCCCGGGTGCCCGGCGAGCGCCGCCCCCGCGACCGCGCCGGTGCCGGTCACCAGGTTGAACACCCCCGCCGGGAAGCCCGCCTCGTGGACGAGCCGCGCGAACAGCCGGGCCACCAGCGGGGTGTCCTCGGCCGGCTTGAGCACCACCGGACAGCCGGCGGCCAGCGCGGGGACGACCTTGGCCACGATCTGGTGCAGCGGGTAGTTCCACGGCGTGATCGCCGCGACCACGCCGGCCGGTTCGGCGAGGACCACGGAGTTGCCGATCCGCTCCTCGAACGGGTACTCCGCGAGCAGCGTGAGGTAGGAGCCGGTGACGGCCAGCGGCAGCCCGGCGTGCACGGCGGTGGCGAAGCCGACCGGCGCGCCCAGCTCGGCGACCACCGTCTCGGCGATCTCCTCCTGCGCGGCGGCCAGGCCGTCCCGCAGCCGGGTCAGCGGCGCCAGCCGCTCCTCACGGGTGGTGGCGGCCCAGGCCCGGGCCGCCCGTCGGGCCGCGGCGACGGCGGCGTCCACATCGGCCGCGCCGCCGGCCGGGACGGCGGCGAGCGGCTGCTCGGTCGCCGGGTTCAGCACCGGGATCGACCCGGTGTCGAGGGAGGGCCGCCAGGCGCCGTCGATGTACTGGTCGCCGTACTCCGCGTACTGCTGCACCGGTTGGGTCCTCTCGTCTTCTCGGCCGCTCGATGGGCGGCGCTGGTCAGGTGCCAGTCAAGGCGGACCGGGTGCGTCGGCGCAAGAGTCGATCATGTGACCGACCGGCGTGCGGGCGGTGTTCGCACGCCGGCCGGGCGCCGTTCGTACCGTGGCCGGGCAGGGTTCGCACCCGGACCGGCCGCGGTGGTGTCCTCCCTGGTCGGGCCAGGTGTCGGCGCGGCCGTCGGGGGCGCCCCCGGCCGGGTGCTCAGCGCGGTGCGAACCGCGCGGTGTACTCCTCGAACGGCTCGATCCCGACCTCCGCGCGCCGCTCGTCCAGCCGCTCCGGGTCCTCGCACGGCCAGGGCACCGGCCGGCCGTCCGCCACCGCGCCGATCTGGGTGCCGTACCGCTGCTCGCGGCCCTCGTTGACGGCCAGCCGGTCGGCCAGGAAGGCGAGGTCCCGCGCGCTCGCCGCGCCGGCCGCGACCGCCTCCGTCATCAGCGCCACGGCCCGCCGCTGCACGTCGAGCTGGCGGTCCGCGTGCTGTGCGACCAGCCAGGCGGCGCGGGCGGCGTCCGTGCCGACCAGCGGTTCGGACGGCCAGCGGTGCTCCGTCATGATCTCGTTCAGCCGGTCGCCGTGCCGGGCGGTCAGCCGCCGCCAGACCGCCTGCTCGGCGAGGTCCGGGCTGTTGGCGAGGTGGGCGGCGCCCTGGTCCTCGGCCGCCATCCGCAGCAACTCCTCGGCCAGTGCCCGCTCCGGTGCCTTCATCCGCTCCGCTCCCAGCTCTCCGGGCCCCTTCCGGCGGGGCCGCCCGCCACCACCGTAGGCGCGGCCGGCGCGACGAAGATCGTTCCCGTTGATGGTGACAGCCCGGGCACCGGGGCGGCAGGATGGAGGAACCGGTCCCGCCGGATGATGCGTTCACCACGCGGCCATGAAGTGGCGAGTTGCGAAACTCTTCTGTCCGAAACCTCCTCACGGCTGATCAGTCGGCGGTAGATTGCAGCGAACTCGGGCGCGCGGGAATACCGTTGGCAACCGGTCCGAGCGGTGTGCCCGTGTCGGGCCGGAGGCTGCCCCGGACGGCCGGCGGGGCGAGCCTCCCCGCCGACCCGTGGATCCGCGTCAGAGAGATCGTTCGCAAGGGTCGTCCGTACCGCGTAAGGAGCATCCCGTGACCGACGCCGCGTTGACCGCCGAGCAGCAACGGCCCGCAGAGCCGGCCTCGCTCAATGACGTGCCCGGCTGGTTCTGGGAGCACGACCGGCACCTCTTCGAGTGGTTCCTGAACCGGCAGGAGAAGGCCGGGGTCACCGGTGACCTGCTGGAGATGGGCGCCTACCTGGGGCGCAGCGCGATCGTGATCGGCTCGCACCTCCAGCCCGGGAAGGCCTTCACGGTCTGCGACCTGTTCGACTCGGACGCCCCGGACGACGAGAACGCGGCCGAGATGGACGCGTCCTACCGGAAGACGCTGACCCGCTCCGCGTTCGAGAACAACTACCTCGCCTTCCACGACCGGCTGCCGGAGATCATCCAGGCGCCCACCTCGACCCTGGCCGGCGGCCGCATCCCGGCCGGGGCGTTCCGCTTCATCCACATCGACGCCTCGCACCTGTACGAGCACGTGGTCGGCGACCTCCAGGTGGCCCGGACGGCGCTCCGGTCGGACGGCGTGGTGGTCCTGGACGACTACCGCTCGCAGCACACCCCGGGGGTCGCCGCCGCCACCTGGGAGGCGGTGTTCAACCACGGCCTCAAGCCGATCGTGCTGACCGAGGGCAAGTTCTACGGCACCTGGGGCGACCCTGAGCCGGCCCAGCGCGACCTGCTGGACCGGATCGGCCTCGCCAAGGGCTGCGAGCTCGCCAACGAGGCGCTGAACGGGCAGCGGGTGCTGCGGATCTTCGGCACCTCGGAGGGCATCGGGCCGGTCCCGGCCTCCCGCCACCACGACCGGCTGGCCGCCGAGGCCGCCCGCCGCGAGGCCGAGCGGACCGCCGACGAGGCCCGCCGCGAGCTGCGGCGCGAGCAGGAGCAGGCGGCCAGGGACCTCGCCGACCGCCGGGCCCGCGCCGCCGAGCGCCGCCGCCCGGCCAACGTGGCCAAGCGCGTCGCGGGTGACCTGCTCCCGCCGGTGGTCACCTCCGTGATCCGCCGCGCCCGCCAGGGCTGACGGCCGGGCTTCAGTACCTGCCGTTTCGCACACAGCCGCGTGGCCCACCCGGGCCGCGCGGCTGTTGCGCGTTCCTGCCCGCCGATCGGTCAGTGGGGTCCGTTGGCGATGCTGTCCCGCAGCCGCTGCCTGATCCGTTCCGAGGCCTCGGGCAGCCACTGAGCCAGTTCGGCTTCGAAGCGGCGGCGTTCGGCACGCAGGAGGCGGGCGAGCGGCGACCGTGAGCAGTGGAGGAACCACCGGTTGCCCGGTTCGTGGCGGAGCCAGGAGTACACGCGGCGGATCACCGGTCAACTCCCGGGACGGTCCAGCGGATGCGCAGGTGGTGGGCGCTTTCGGGGAGGATCACCGGCAGGGACAACGGGCCGGTGTGGTTGAGGTGTTCGACGATGAACCGTTCGGCGCTGGGGCCGGTGAGGTAGCGCTCGAACCACTCCCACTGGGGTCTGCCGAGGGGGCGGAACTGGAGGGAGAACCAGAGCGAGGAGAGGGCTTTGGGGAGGAGGAAGTAGGTCGTCGGCGGCATGATGCCGGTGATCTCGGCGGTGACCAGGCGGTTGTCCCTCACGCGGCACTCTCCTCGGAGCCGGCCGCGGACTCCGGGGTGATCTCAGCCCAGATGATCTTTCCCACGTGTTCGCGCGGGCAGCAACCCCACTGCTGGGAGAGTGACTTGACGAGCAGGAGACCACGCCCCGACTCGTCCTCTCCGGAAGTCGTGCGGAGGATCGGCCCGCGTTCGGCCCGGGCGTCGTGCACCTCGATGCGGAGGCGGGAGCCGTCGACGGAGAGCGCCAGCCAGATGCGGTTGCCGGGCGGCGTGCCGTGGACCACGGCATTGGTGACGAGCTCCGAGACCAGCAACAGCCCGGCGTCGGCGAAGCGCTGACCGTGGGGCAGGCCGGCGAGCAGCTTTTCGAGCGCTCGCCGGGCCTCCTCCGGCGAGCGCTTGCTGCGCGGCAGCCAGCAGCTGGTGGAGGCGGAGGGCGGGGGAGGGCAGTTGAGGGCTTCGGGCATGGCGGAGCCACCTTCAGGGAGTGGGGTAATAGGTGACGGCGACGGCCGGGCGGTGCTTCAGGGCGCCAAGTGCACTGGCATGGGGGTGCTGGCGAGCATGGCGCAGACTCCGGCATGATGTGACCGTCTGTCAGCTTTCCGTTACGGGCAGCATGGAGCATGGCTCGGGGCATTTGCAAGCCATGTCGAGCGAATATGAAAACTTTCACTCCATCGGGCAAGGTGCCACCTCTAGGCTCACGGTGGTGGTGGCGGAGCATCACCAAAGCCATGCACACTGGTCCATGGACAGCTCTGGAGGGTTTACGTAGATGGCAGTTGCAGTGCCGGCCGTGCGCTACCGGCGCATCGCGGCCGAGCTGAGAAGGCTCCGCGAGCTCAAGAACCTGTCAGCCGAAGAGGTGGCAGCCCAGGTCGACGGCGTCAACCTGGTGAAGCTCAGTAGGTATGAGAACGCTCGCGTCCAGCTGAAGCCGGACGTCGTCCGTTCGCTCCTCGACTTCTACCAGTGCGACGATGAGTTGAAGGAAGTCCTCGTCGAGATCCTCCGGGACAAGCGTCGACCGGGGTGGGTGGCCGGCTTCGAGCAGTTGAACCCGCTCTACACCGACCTGATCCGGCTGGAAGAGACGGCGGCCGGCATCAAGTCCTACGAGTCGGCATACATCCCCGGACTGCTCCAGACCCGCAACTATGCCCACGCCATCATCTCCAGCGGAGTCATCAAGAAACCGAGCGTGGAGGAGCGGGTTGATGTGCGGATCAATCGGCAGTCCGTCCTGACGCGGGCTGACAATCCGCTCAAGCTATGGGCTGTCATCCACGAGTCGGCGCTGACCATGGGTACGGCACAGGGTGTGATGCTTGATCAGCTCGACAAGCTGCTTCATTTCAGCAGGCTCCCGAACGTCAGCATCCAGATCATGTCGGCCATGGCTCCGCCGCATCCTGGAATGACTGGGCCCTTCTCCCTCCTGGAGTTCCGGCAACGGGACCTCGACCTGGTTCTGCTGAGTGGAATGTTTGGCGGCAACTGGGTTGAGGATCCGGATCATGTGGACATCTATCGAGGCGCCTTCGACGAGATCATGGCGACAGCCTTGGATCTCGACCAGTCGCTCAACCTCATCACAGAAAAGAGAGACAAGCTCAAGTGACCCACTACCCCGTCGCCTCCGCCCTGCCCGTGACGTGGCAGAAAGCTGCTGCCAGCGACCCGAACGACAACTGCGTCGAGTGCGGCACTTTGCAAGGCGCCGTCGTGGTCCGGGACAGCAAGGACGCCAGCGGCCCCGCTCTCGCCTTCCCCGCCGACACATGGCGGGCGTTCGTGGCCGGCGTCCGTATCGGTGACTTCCCCTCCGGCTGCTGACCCGCCCGGCTTCAACAGCCCCTGCGCCGAACTGGGCGCAGGGGCTGTTGTGTTGCTTCGGCGTGGGGTGCGACGCTGTATCGAAGTTGGCAGTCGACGCGGCTCTCGTTCAACCGCGTGCTCTGAGAACTCCTACGTGGAGAAGGAAAGAGACAGGGAGAGTGAGCATGATCGAGCTGGTGAGCCCATTCAAGAAGTCGTCGTACTCCACCCAGGCGGGGGAGTGTGTGGAGGTAGCGGACTTGGTGGACGGTGGCCGGGTCGTTCGGGACAGTAAGGACGCCAGCGGCCCTGCCCTCGCCTTTCCTGTCGACGCCTGGCGGGCGTTCGTGGCCGGCGTCCGAGCCGGGGACTTTCCCTTCGGTTGCTGACGAACACCCATGCCGAGAACAAGGCAAAGAAGAGGGAGGGTGAGCATGATCGAGCTGGTAACCCCGTTCAAGAAGTCGTCCTACTCCCAGCAGGGGGGTGAGTGCGTCGAGGTGGCAGGCCTCGCCGACGGCGGCCGGGCCGTCCGGGACAGCAAGAACCCCAGCGGCCCTGCCCTCGCCTTCCCCGTCGACGCCTGGCAGGCGTTCGTGGCCGGATTCAGCGCCGGAGATTTCGCCGTCGACCGCTGACCTTCCCGGTTTTCTGCGGCCCCGCGCCGGAGCTCGGCGCGGGGCCGGTTCCACCTCGTCCTAGAGCAGAGGAGACATGTTCAAGTGGCCTACTATCCCGTAGCCTCCGCCCTTCCCGTGAAGTGGAGGAAGGCGCGCGTCAGTAACCCGAACGACGACTGCGTGGAATGCGGCCCGCTGGAAGGCATGGTCATGGTCCGCGACAGCAAGGACCCCAGCGGCCCCACCCTCGCCTTCCCCGCCGACGCCTGGCAGGCGTTCGTGGCTGGCGTCCGAGCCGGGGACTTTCCCGCCGAGCACTGACCCGCCCCCACCACCCCCCTCCCCCCGAGCATCGAAATCGGTACGGCTCAGGGGTCGAAGAATCCGCTTTCCCGGTCCCTCCCCGCCCCCCGAGGATGGCAGGTGAACCAGCCTGCCCGGGAGGAATCGTGTCGCCACTGTCGCCAGCCCAATCAGCCCTCGGCCCGGGGCTGTTGCCGCTCACCGCCGAGGCCGGACCCGATGGGCTGGCCGTCGGCGGGCTCCTGCTCGACGATCTCGCCGAGCAGTACGGGACCCCGCTCTTCGTCTACGACGAGGAACACCTGCGCCGGCGCTGCCGCGAGGCCGTCGCCGCCTTCGGGCCCGGCAACGTCGCGTACGCGTCCAAGGCGTTCCTCTGCACGGCTATGGCCCGCCTCGCCCATGAGGAGGGCATGCTGCTGGACGTCGCCTCGGGCGGCGAACTGCGGGTCGCCCTGCACGCCGAGGTGCCGCCGGACCGGATCGTGCTGCACGGGAACAACAAGAGCGACGCCGAGCTGCGCACCGCGATGGCCGTCGGCCTGCGCCACATCGTCGTGGACAGCTTCGACGAGCTGGACCGGATCGAGCGGCTGCACGCCGAGGAGGGCCTGCCGCCCGCCCGGGTACAGCTGCGGGTGGCGCCCGGGGTGGCGGCCGGCGCCCATGCGGCGATCCAGACCGGCGGGCACGACTCCAAGTTCGGCTTCGGCCTCGCCGACGGCACCGCCGACGCCGCCGTGCTCCGGGCCACGAACTCCCCGGCCGTCGTCCTGGAGGGCGTCCACGCGCACGTCGGCTCCCAGGTGCTGAACGCCGCCGAGCTGGCCAACGGCGCCGCCGCCCTCGCCCGCTTCGCCGTCGCCCGTGGTGTGCGCCGGCTGACCGTCGGCGGCGGGCTGGGCGTGGCCTACCTGGGCGGGCAGAGCGCGCCCTCGTTCGCGGCCTGGGCCGAGCGGGTGCACGCGGCCGTGCGCGGCGCGGGCTGGACGGGAGAGGTGGGCGTGGAGCCGGGCCGTTCGATCGTCGCGCGGGCCGGGCTGACCCTGTACCGGGTCGGCACGATCAAGGACATCAAGGACGTCCGGACGTACGTCAGCGTGGACGGCGGCATGAGCGACAACATGCGCCCCGCACTGTACGGCGCCTGCTACGAGGCGTTCCTGCCGCGCTGCCCCGAGGCGCCCCGCCCGCTGCGGGCCCGGCTGGTCGGCAAGCACTGCGAGAGCGGCGACGTCATCATCGACAACGCGGCGCTCCCGGCCGACCTGAGCGTGGGGGACCTGCTGGCCACCCCCGTCACCGGCGCCTACGGCTACGCGATGGCGTCCAACTACAACAAGCTGCCCCGCCCGGCGGTGGTCTTCGTCCGCGACGGCGCGGCCCGCCTCGTCGTACGGCGCGAGACCGAGGAGGATCTGCTGCGCCTGGACGTCGAAAACGGACCGGATGATTCCGAAAACCTGGCCCTGGTGGCTGCGCGACGGTCGCATGCGTCCTAATCTGGCCCGATGCTGAACAGCGCCCGTCTGCTCGTCCTGCTGGAGATCGCCCGCCGGGGCACCATCGTGGCCGCCGCGCAGGCCCTGCACCTGAGCCCGTCCGCCATCTCGCACCAGCTCGCCCGCCTGGAGCAGGAGCTGGGGGTCGCGCTGGTGGAACGGGCGCCGCAGTCGCTGCGGCTGACCCCGGCGGGCGAGCGGCTCGCCGACCACGCGCAGGCGATCGCCGATCTGATGGCCGTCGCCCAGGACGACCTGCGGGCGCATTCGGAGGGCACCGCGGGCGTGCTCAGGCTGGGCTTCTTCGCGTCCGCGGGGCTGGATCTGCTCCCGCGGGCGCTGGCGGCGTTCGCGGTCCGGCACCCACAGGTCGAGCTGGAGCTGATCATGGGGCAGCCGCACGAGCTGATTCCCGATCTGGAGGCGGGCCGGCTGGATGCGGCCGTCGTCTTCGAACACCCGCTGGACCCGTGGTGCCGGCAGGCGGCGGTGGACGTCCAGATGTACTTCGACGAGCCGCAGCTGGTGGTGGTGCCGCTGCGGCACCGGCTCGGGCGGCGCTCGCTGGTGCGGCTGGCCGAGCTGGAGGGCGAGAGCTGGATCGGCACGCACGGCGGCAGCACCGGCGAGCCGGTGCTCGAACGGGCCTGCGCCGCCGAGGGGTTCCGCCCCCGGGTGCGCTGCCGCAGCGACCACTACCAGGTGACGATCAACCTCGCGCGGGCCGGGATGGGCGTCGCGCTGATCCCGGCGCTGGGCGTGGCCGACAGTTCCGGGGTGCACGTCTGCCGGCTCGACCACCCGCGGCTGCACCGGCGGATCGGGGTGGCCACCCGGGCCACCAACCGCAACCCGGTGCTGCGGGCCTTCCTCGTCGAACTGCGCGCGGCCGCCGGGGAGGTCAGGTCACTGCTGGAGCTGCAGTGGTCCTGACCGCCCCGGCGGCCTCAGGCCCTATACCCGTCCGACGCCCTGGCCGTCCGGCGCCCAACCCGTCCGGCGCCCAACCCGTCCGACACGCCTAGTTGACGTTCACCGCGCTCCAGGTGGCCGCCACCGCGTTGTACTCGGCGCCGCCCTGGCCGTACAGGTCCGCCGCCGCGCTCAGGGTGGCCGCGCGGGCGCCCGCGTAGTCGGTGGTGGAGGTGAAGTAGACGGTCAGCGCGCGGTACCAGATCTGCGCGGCCTTGTCCCGCCCGATGCCGGCCGGCGTCGAGCCGTCGGCCGTCGGGCTGTTGTAGCCGAAGCCGTTGACGGTCTTCGCGCCGCTGCCCTCGGACAGCAGGTAGAAGAAGTGGTTGGCCACGCCCGACGAGTAGTGCACATCCAGGTTGCCCACGTCCGCCGACCAGTAGTCGGCCGACTGGCCGTCCTTGGAGGGCTGGTCCATGTAGCGCAGCGGGGTGCCGTCGCCGTTGAGGTTGATCAGCTCGCCGATCCAGTAGTTCGGCGGGTTGGAGGGCAGGTCGGCGTACCACTCGACCATCGTGCCCATGATGTCGGAGGTGGCCTCGTTGAGGCCGCCGGACTCGCCCGCGTAGTTGAGGCCGGCGGTGGCGGCGGTGACGCCGTGGGTCATCTCGTGGCCGGCCACGTCGATCTCGGTCAGCGGGTGGCTGTCTCCCGAGCCGTCGCCGTAGGTCATGCAGAAGCAGTTGTCGTCCCAGAACGCGTTGGTGTAGTTGGTGTCGTAGTGCACGCGGCTCGCGGCGCCGACGCCGTCGTCGCGGATGCCGTTGCGGGTGAAGGCGCTCTTGTAGAAGTCCCAGGTGGTCGCCGCGCCGAACTGGGCGTCCACGGCGGCCGATTCGCGGTTGGAGACGGTTCCGTCGCCCCAGCTGTTGGTCGGGTTGGCGAACAGGGAGCCGTTGCCGGCGGTCCCGTTGTTCATGTCGCTGGTGGACTGGCCGCCACGGGTGTCGTCCTGGAGCCGGTACTGGCCGCCGCTCTGGACGGTGTTCAGCTGGACGCTGCCGACGAAGACGCCGTTGCCGGGACCGGAGACGGTCTGCACCTGCTCGTGGCTGGAGAGCACCTGGCCGGTGGTCGCGTCGGTGACCAGCAGCTGTCGGCTCGGGGTGCGGTTCGCGCGCACGCCCTCCACGACGGTCCGGTACGCGAGCCGCGGTTTGCCGTCGCTCGCCCACACCACCAGCTCCGGCGTGCCGGTCCGGTGCACCTGGGTCAGCGGGGACTCGTCGGTGTCCCCGGTGATGCCGACGGTGGCCCGTATCGCGCCGGTGGCCTGCGCGGCGGCCTGGTCGACGGGGATCCGCGGGGTGAGGCTCGGCAGGCTGATCCGCGCGGAGACGGCCTTGTCGACCTTCTTCACCGAACCGTCGGCCTTCTGATGGACCACCAGATCGCCACCGAGCACCGGCAGGCCGGCGAAGGTGCGCTCGAAACGGAGGTGGCGGGTGCCGTCGGCGTCCACCACGGCGTCCTTCGCGACCAGCTTCTCCTGGCCGCCCAGCGCGAGGGCCTTGGCCAGCGGTCCGGCCTGGCCGTTCGCCAGCGCGATCATGGCGGCGTGCTGCCGGGCGGCCTGCGCCTGGAGGGCGGGGGCCGGGCCGGCCTGGGCAGTGGCGCTCACCTGGACGACACCGGTGAGCAGGGCGGTGGCGGAGAGCACGGCGACGGTCGCAAGCTTTCGCTTCACGTGCGAGTCCTTCCGGGAAACCGCGTCGGTACGCGGTCGCACCACGTCCCCGGGGCCGGGTCGGCACCTGTGGGGCGGAACGGGCGCTGACGTGCTGCGCCCCGTACGGTCGAGCGGCAGAGCACCGGGGGTGGGGGTGGTGGCTACCGAACGGGACTGGCGAGAAGCATGACAATCCGGCATTCGAAATGACAGGCCCGGCTCAGGCATTGGCCAGGTCTCGCCAGCCGGGGAAGGCCTCCGACGGGGTGACAAAACGGGTCAAACACACCCGCTTTGCCGTGGGTTTCCGTGCGAACCGCACCGCCCCGCCTGCGCCGATATCTGATCCATCGTCAGACATTCGACGATCATGATCGAGCTGGCGCCGTTTTACACGACTGTAGAACTTCCGATACGGAGTCTTGACGTCCGCTTGGCGAGGTCCCGCCACCGGCCGCCCTTGTCCACCGTCAGGACGTCTGCTACACGCGCGGTTCCGGAGCCGGACCGCGGTCGTGGGCGGTCGGCGAGCTACGGTCGTCGCCGGATGCGGCGGTGGTGTTCGGGCAGGGGAGGTCGGCATGGCCGAGATCGAGGTCCCGGGGCCTGAGCCGGAGTGGGAGACGGCTCCGTCGCACCAGGGCGGGAAGCGCAATCCCGCGTTCCGGCAGAGCATGTGGGAGTTCGCCGCCACCGCGGTGATCTTGCGAGGACGTCACCCGTTTGAGTGAGTTCGCAGTCATGCGGCTGTGGTCGATGAAGCCTTGCGAGGACGATCGACCTTGGACCGCCCGATTCTGCTGAATTCCCAACAGGGTTAGGTCAATGATCGACGTCGGCAGGACAGGACGGAGGCCCCGATTGACGACCTCAAAGACCACGCACCGGCGTTCCTTCGGTAGGATCGCGCGCTTGTGTCGCATGGTCGTTGCAGTGGCGATTGCGATGCTCTCGATCGGCGCAGGCAGCGTCGCGCGGTCTGCCCCACTGTCTCCGGCGCCGTCGCAACCGGGTGTTGCGGCGTCGCCTGGCTGCGAGACATTCTTCCCGTCGCCCTACGAGGTGTGCGGCGCGATCCTGGACAAGTACAAGGCGCTGGGTGGCCCACAGAGTTTCCTGCTGCTGCCGAAGTCCAACGAAAGGCCGGCGCCGGACGGCGCCGGGGCGTTCTCTGAGTTCGTGGGCGGCAACATCTACTGGTCGCCCTCAACAAGCGCGCACCCTGTCGCTCATGACTTCCTCACCAAGTGGGGACAGTACGGGTACGAGGCCGGGTTCATGCGATACCCCACCACCGACGAGATCGTGCTTGGCGACGGCGTCAGCCGCCGTCAGGAGTTCGAGGGTGCGTCTATCTACTTCAGCTTCGTCACCGGTGCGCACGAGGTGCACGGTCTGATTCGGCAGGCATGGGTTGATCTCGGGGCAGAGACCAGCTTCCTGGGCTTCCCCACTTCCGATGAACAGGACACCCCACCCCAGCACAGCCCCTGGGGCGGCCGCGAGAGTCTGTTCCAGACCGGAGTGGTCACCGCGAACCTCACCAACAACTCCACCCACGTCGGCAACTGGTCGATTTATCCCACGCCGGCTCCGGCAGGGCTGACGCGAACCATGCCGACGGCGGACCGCCTGCCCGCCCTGCGTGCACAGGACCTACCCGAAGCCACGGTTCCGACCGGTCGTGCGGTCAAAGCGGGCGACGGGTGCCCGGAGGGAACGACCGATTACAGCAAGATCAACAAAGCCGAATGGAACTGCGAGAGCGTCTCGGAGGACCTGAGCTACTACGAGGTGATGCTTCGCAAGGGTGAGGCGCGCGGAGCGCGTATCGATGACGACAGTGCTGAACCGGCCAAGACGGCGGGATTCGGACGGCTGCACGCGGGCGAGGACCACAACATCGGGCCCCACACGATCCAGCTCATTGCGCGAGACTCGCAGTACTGCTCGCCGCTGGGCTACCAGAATCGATGCTCGTACACGATGGCGTTCCATTTCGACAAGGACTTCATCGACAACATCACCGTAGTCGTCCAGCAGCACGCAGACACCGAAGGCAGGTCACCCGACAGCCATGACCTCGGAGTCGTCACCGCGTACTGCGGGATCGGTAATCCCGCCGACCACCGCAGGGGCTACTGTCGCGATGACATCCCCCCGCCGTTCAACGGCGGCAAGAAGCACTGACACACCCGCAGCCGTCGCCGGGACAAACGGGCTTCAGCACCCTGTGGAAATCTGTGGTGGTGCCCGGAACCGGGGCGTGTACGGCGTTCAAGGCCCGGAACCCTGGAACGCGATCCCTCGAAATATCCCGAAGCGGAGACGAGCTTGCGGGATTCCCTGCCAGCAGGGGTTTGGACCTTTCTCGCCGTATTTGATGCAGAGCGCGAAAACCGTGGTCAACCAACGCTGGAGTTCGACACGGAGGTGCTGACATGGGGGTCCCGGGGGTGGTAGCCCGGGCCCCCATGCTACTGGCTCGCTGCCTTGCGGTCTGGGCAAGTCCCCGATTATCCATCAGATGGACCGCCTCGGAGCGCCGGGCACGGCGTCTGCAACAGCACAGCGGCCTATTGCTTGAGCCCGGTGAACCCATGCGGTCACAGCACTGGCCGAGCAACTCCGACGCCGGACCGTGGTCGTGGGCGGTCAGTGAACCGGTGACGAGCCGGCCGGTGGCGCGGTCGTGCCGGACCGCCCGGGTCGTCGCCGGGCGGGCTCCGGCCGACCGGGCGATGGCGCCTCCGACGCTCCGGCCGCCGTGCCGTTCGAGGCCGAACCGGCCTTCGCGGGTGCCGTTGACGGACTCGATCAGCCGGCGGACGGACTTTCAGCAACCCCCGCCGGGACGTGGGGCGCCCCGACCCGGCTCACGCCCCGACCCGGCTCACGCCCCGACCCGGCTCACGCCCCGACCCGGCTCACGCCCCGACCCGGCTCACGCCCCGACGCGAGGTCGTACCGGCCGTAGCGCGCAGGCGGCCAGCGCCCGCCCCACCTCGCGGATGGCGTGCACCGCCGCCCGCTCGGTGCTGGGGCCGAGCGCCGTGTCCCAGTGCGCGATCACCGCGTAGGCGATCCGGCGCGCGCCCACGACGACACCCGCGTCCGCCCGTACCCCGGTGTCGGTGCCGGTCTTGTTGGCCACCAGCAGGCGGCCCGGCAGCGGCTCGGGGAAGCAGGGCGCGTACGGGTCGTGGTCGATCAGCGCGGGGACCAGACCGTGGTCGGTGTTGGACCGCATCCAGTCCAGCAGCCGGGCCGAGGCGGCCGGCGAGGCCATCTCGCCGCGCACGGCCAGCGCGACCAGCCGGGCGAGGTCCCCGGCGGTGCCGGTGGCGAACACCGGCGGCACGCCCGGCCCGCGTTCGTCGCGCACCCGGTCGTGCAGGGTGAGCCGGGCCAGCCCCAGCTCCCGGGCCAGCCGCCCGGTGGCGGGCAGGCCGACCAGCCGCAGCAGCGCGTTGGTCGCGGTGTTGTCGCTGACCGAGGCGGTGAGCCAGGCCAGGTCCTCGACCGTCCAGCCGGGGCGGCCGAGCCGCCGCAGCAGCCCGGTGCCGCCCGTCACATCGGTGTCGGTGATCTCCACCGGCCGGCCGGCGTGCAGTTCCCCGGTGTCCAGCCGCCGGGACACCTCGGCGAGCAGCAGCAGCTTGGACGCGCTGGCGACCGGCAGCACGACATCGGCGTCCACGCCGACCGTCCCGTCACCCCCGAAGCCGCCACCACCGTCGTCGAAACCGCCGCCGCAGCCGAACCCTTCGCCGACGGCGTCCACGTCCACGGCGGCGACGGCGAGGGTGAGCGGCAGGGCCGCCGCACTGCGGGCGGCGGCCGCCACCTGGGCGAGACTCATCGGACCCGCACCACCTCTCCGGCCCGCACCGAGGTGGGCCGGCCGTCGCGCACCGCGATCCGCCCGGCCACCACGACCGTGTCCACGCCCTCCGGTGCCAGCAGCGGCCGCTCGAAGGTGGCGGCGTCCCGGACCGCGTCCGGGTCCAGCACCACCAGGTCGGCCACCGCGCCGTCGCGGATCACCCCGCGGCCGGTCAGCCGGAACCGTTCGGCGGGCAGCCCGGTCATCTTGTGCACCGCGAGTTCCAGCGGCAGCAGCCCCTCGTCGCGGCCGTAGTGGCCGAGCACCCGGGCGAAGCTGCCCGCCCAACGGGGGTGCGGGCGGCCGGGTTTGGGCACCCCGTCCGAGCCGATCATGGACAGCGGGCTGGCCAGGACCCGGCGGACGTCGTCCTCGCGCATCGAGTGGCTGATGATGGTCACCTCTCCCTGCGAGTCCAGCAGCAGGTCGCAGACGTACTCCACCGGGTCGATCCCGCGGTCGGCCGCCAGGTCGGCGATCCGGTGGCCCTCGGCCGAGCGGCGCGCCGGGGCGGCGGCCACCGCGATGAGGTCCCAGCCGCCGTTGCCGACGGTGTTCTCCCAGCCCGCCACGCCCTGCGCGATGTCCGTCCGGATCCGCTCGCGCACGTCCGGCCGGCGCAGCCGCTCCAGCAGCGCGGCCACCCCGCCCTCGCTGGTCCACGGCGGCAGCATGGCGTGCAGCACGGTACTGCCCGCGGTGTACGGATAGACGTCGCAGAGCACGTCGATCCCGTCCGCGCGGGCCTGCTCCAGCCGGGGGAGGGTGCGCAGGGTCGCGCCCCAGGCGTGCCGGCCCGCGGTCTTGTGGTGCGACACCTGGAGCGGCGCGCCGGACCGCTCGGCGATCTCCAGCGCCTCCTCCAGGGCCTTCTCCACCTGCGACATCTCGTCCCGCAGATGGGTCACGTACGGCTTGCCGTGCCGCGCGGCGACCCTGGCCAGCGCGACGATCTCCTCGGTGTCGGCGTAGGTGCCCGGCGGGTAGATCAGCCCGGTGGAGAGCCCGGCCGCGCCCTGGGCCAGGGCCCGGTCGAGCAGTTCGCACATGGCGGCCAGCTCCTCGGGCCGGGGCGGGCGGGCGTCGAAGCCCATCACCCCGGCGCGCAGCGTGCCGTGACCGACCAGCGAGGCGATGTGGTTGCGCCGCAGCTCGGGCCGCTGGCCGGCGGCGAAGGCGTCGAAGTCCTCGGCCGGCCGGACCGGCCCGATGCCGAAGGTCACCCGCAGGTGTTCGGCCAGCTCGGGCAGCCGCTGCGGCAGCGCGGGGAAGAGACTGCTGCCGCAGTTGCCACTGATCTCGGTGGTGACGCCCTGGAGCAGCGGGGCCAGCCGCAGCTCCTCGACGGCGTCGTCGTCCGCGGCCGTGTGCGCGCCGACCGGTGCGGCCAGCGCGTCCGAGTGGGTGTGCACATCGATGAAGCCGGGGGTGACGACCCGTCCGGTGGCGTCCACCGTCCGGGCCGCGGCCACGGCGGTGCCCGGCGGCAGGACGGTGACCCGCCCGCCGGAGACCGCGAGGTCGGCCGGACGGGCGGCGGCGCCGGTGCCGTCCACCAGGGTGCCGCCGCGGACCAGCAGTTCCACGTCGGAGATGCCCACGATCGCCCCCATCACAGCACCGTCGAGAGAAAGGCCCGGGTGCGCTCGTGGCGCGGGGCGGTGAACACCTCGTCGGGCCGGCCGGCCTCGACGACCGCGCCCTGGTCCATGAAGAGCACCCGGTCGGCGACCTCGCGGGCGAACCCCATCTCATGGGTGACGACGATCATCGTCATCCCGCTGCGCGCCAGGTCGCGCATCACCCCGAGCACCTCGCCGACGAGTTCGGGGTCGAGGGCGGAGGTGGGCTCGTCGAAGAGCATCACCGTGGGCTCCATGGCCAGCGCGCGGGCGATCGCCACCCGCTGCTGCTGGCCGCCGGAGAGCTGGCCCGGGTAGTGGTCGGCGCGGTCGGCCAGCCCGACCCGGCGCAGCAGCTCGCGGGCCTGCTGCTGGGCCTCGGCCCGGTTGCGGCCCTTGACGGCGACCGGGCCCTCCATCACGTTCTGCACGGCGGTACGGTGCGGGAACAGGTGGAACCGCTGGAACACCATGCCGATCCGCTCGCGCTGGCGGCGGATGTCCCGGGGCCGCCGCTCACGCAGCCTGGCTCCGGCCGGGCTGCCGTGCGGCTCGTAGCCGACCAGCTCGCCGTTGACCGCGATCCGCCCGGCGTCGATCTTCTCCAGGTGGTTGAAGCAGCGCAGCAGGGTGGACTTGCCGGACCCGGAGGGCCCGATCACACAGAGCACCTCCCCGGCGCGGACCTCCAGGTCGATGCCGCACAGCACCTCGGTTTCGCCGAAACGTTTCCGCACGCCGCGTGCCGAGAGAATCAGGTCATCGTCCGTCGCGACCGTCACTGGTCCGCCCCCTTCGTCTTCTCCGCCGTGTTCGCCGCGGCGGGCTTCTTCGCCCTGAGGGCCTTCCCCGACGCCCCCTGAGCCCTGGTCCGCCCCGGTACGAGGTTCCCCAGCACCCGCCGCCGCAGCGGCCGGGCGGACACCCCGGGGCTGAACCGCCGCTCCACCGCGTGCTGGGCGACGCTGGCGATGGTGGTCAGTACCAGGTACCAGATCGACGCCACCACCAGCAGCGCGATCACCTCGAAGTTGGCGAGGTAGAGGTGCTGGGAGACGGTCATCAGATCGGCGCCGGCGATGACCGAGACCAGCGAGGTGGTCTTCAGCATCGAGATGAACTGGTTGCCGAACGGCGGGATGATCACCCGCATCGCCTGCGGCAGCACCACCCGGAAGAGGATCTTCGGGTTGGACATGCCCAGCGCGGCGGCGGCCTCGCGCTGCCCCGGGTCCACGCTCTGGATGCCGGCCCGGACGATCTCCGACATATAGGCGCCCTCGTTGATCGACAGGCCCAGCAGCGCCGCCACGAACCCGGTGATCAGGGTGTTGGACTGCCAGCTGACCAGCTTGGGTCCGTCGAACGGGATGCCGATGCTGATCTCCGGGAAGAGCAGCGCCAGGTTGAACCAGAAGATCAGCTGCACCAGCAGCGGCGTCCCCCGGAAGAACCAGGTGTACGCGCCGGCCGTCATCCGCAGCACCGGGCTGTCGGACAGCTGCATCACCGCCGCCACCACACCGATCACGATGCCGACCAGCTGCGAGATCAGGGTGAGCTGGACGGTCACCCAGAGCCCCTCCAGGATCACGCTGTCGAACTGGTACTCGGCGATGATGTCCCAGTGCAGGTTGGGGTTGACGATGACCGTGTAGGCCAGCCAGACCGCGATGAACGCGGCGGCCAGCACCGCCAGCCAGCGCCCCGGCCGGGGGCGTCCGGTCACCTGGAGGGTCAGGTCGTCCTGGGCCGGCGCGGCGCCGGAGCCAGGGAGCGCGGCTTCTCTCATATCGGTGCTCATCGCCGTTCTCACTGCCCGGCGGTGTTGACGGTGGCGCGGGTCACGGCGCTGCCGCCGACCTCGTACTGGTCCAGGATCTTCCGGTAGTCACCGGACTCGATCAGCTCCTGGAGCGCGCCCTGCACGGCGTCCCGCAGCCCGCTCTCCTTCTTCGCCACCGCGATGCCCCACGGCGCCGTCCCGTACTGCTCCGGCAGCACCTGGTAGGAGCCGTTCTTCTGGACGAACATCTGCGCCACCGGGTAGTCCACGATGGTGGCTACCGCCCGTCCGCTGTCCAGCTGGAGCAGCCCGGTCGGGGCGTCCTCGCTCTGCGAGATGTTCATCTTGGTGGCGCACTTGGCGTTCTGCTGCTCGCCGATGTCCAGGTTGGAGCTGCCCTTGGCGAGGACCACGGCCTTGCCGCACAGGTCCTCCAGGGACTTGATCCCCTCCGGGTTGTCCTTCTTGGTCATCACGACGCCGCCGGTGCGGAAGTAGTCCACGAAGTCGACGGCCTGGCGGCGCTGCTCGCTGTCGGTCATCGAGGACATCACCAGGTCGAACCGGCCGGCCTGGAGGCCGGGGATCAGCCCGTCGAAGGACGCGTTGGTCATCTCCAGCTTGAGCCCCAGCCGCCCGGCGATCGCCGCGGCCAGGTCCGGGTCCACCCCGGTCAGCTCGGTGGTCCCGGGCTTGTACATCTCCATCGGCGGGTATCCGACGGCGGTGGCCACTCTCAGCACACCGGCCTGCTTGAATTTCGCGGGCAGCGCCTCGGCGCCGCTCTTTCCGGCGGCACCCTGGGCCCCGGCCGGAGCCGGAGCGGTGCCCTGGTCGGAGCGCCCGCAGGCGGTGGCCGCCAGGGCCACCAGAGCCAGCGCGGCCAGACAACGCAGAGGACGGGGGCGGTTCATGGCATCTCCCTCGGGCGGTGACGGTGCGCCGATGCTGGCAGCCCGGTCCCGGTGAACGGAAGATGATGAAGCTATTGCTCTCTGACCAACGAATTTCGTATTGCTCCCCCCCCCCGGGGTTCAGGCCTCCACCCCGCCTCCGGGAAAACGCGACGTGCCGGCCGAGAGGCTCGGCCGGCACGTCGCCGGGTACCGCGGTTCGGAGCGGCGGCTCAGGCGCGGGCGCCCTCCGTGGCGTCGGCGGCGTGCGGCGTGTCGCCCGTCCCGCCCTCGGCGGTGAGCTCATGCTTGACGGCGTCCAGCGAGGGGTTCTGCCAGGCGCTCCGCAGGCCCCAGCGGTAGAAGGCCAGCGCGAGCACGGCGACGATCAGCAGGTCCCAGCCCTCGGGCAGGTAGCCGTGTCCGCCGAAGTCCGCGCTGCCGGCCCAGGAGACCCCGGCCATCACGAACAGGTAGGCGATCATCCAGACGCCGGCCTTGAGGTGCGGCTTGAGCTCGGCCCACGGCTTGCGCAGCTCGTACCAGGCCCAGATCGGCAGCCCGGCGGCCATCAGCAGGATCACCTTGCCGGTCAGCGGCCAGCGCGCCCAGTACAGCACCAGCGAGCCGAAGACCATGGCGGTCGGGGCGATCACCGGCATCGCGCGGAGCCTGACCGGGCGGGGCAGCTCGGGGGCGAGCCGGCGCAGCGCCATCACGGCGACCGGGCCGGTGATGTACGAGATCACGGTCGCCACCGAGACGATCTCGGCCAGGGAGCCCCAGCCGCGGAAGACCGCGAGGAAGAGGAAGGCGATGAGGAGGTTGAGCAGCAGCGCCGGGCGCGGGATGCCGGTCTTGGGGTCCACCCGGCCGAAGACGGCCGGCAGGTGGCCGTTCTCCTGCACCCCGTGGATCATGCGCGAGGTGGTGGCGGCGTAGATCATGCCGGTGCCGCTGGGCGAGACGAAGGCGTCCGCGTACAGCAGCAGGGCGAGCCAGTTCAGGCCCCAGGCGATCGAGAGGTCGGCGAGCGGCGAGGTGTAGGCGAGGCCGCCCCAGCCCTGGGAGAGGTCCGCCGTGGGGACGGCGCCCAGGAACGCGATCTGGAGCACGACGTAGATCACCAGGGCGATCAGGATGGAGCCGATCACCGCCATGGGCAGCGACTTGCCGGGGTTACGGGCCTCGCCGGCCAGGTTGAGCGGGGACTGGAAGCCGTTGAACGCCCAGACGATGCCGGAGACGGCGACGGCCGTGAAAACCGCGCTCCAGCCGTTCGGGGCGAAGCCGCCGTGGTCCTGGAAGTGCGAGGTGTCGAAGTGCGCCAGCAGCAGGGCGCTCGCGGTCAGCGTGGGGACGACCACCTTGAACACGGTGATCGCGGTGTTGGTCTTGGCGAAGAGCGTGATCGCGAACCAGTTGAGCGCGAAGTACCCGACCAGCAGCACGCCGGCCACGGCCACCCCGCTGACGGTGAGCTCCTGTCCGTTGAAGAGCCCCTGGGCCCAGCCGAAGTGCCAGGAGCTCATGTACTGCACGGAGGCGGTGGCCTCGCCGGGGATCACCGAGACGATGGCGATCCAGTTGGCCCAGGCGGCCAGGTAGCCGGCCAGCGAGCCGTGCGAGTACTGGCCGTACCGCACCATGCCGCCGGCCTTGGGGAACATCGACCCCAGTTCGCTGTAGGTGAGCGCGATGGTCAGCGCCACCGCCGCCCCGATCACCCACGCGACGATCGAGGCCGGTCCGGCCAGGCGCGCGGCGCGCTCGGCGCCGAACAGCCAGCCCGAGCCGATGATCGACCCGAGGCCGACGGCCGTGAGGCTGATGGTGCCGAGCGAGCGGCGGTAATGCGTATGGGATGCCGTCCTCGGCGCGGGCGCGCTCAACGTATCGGTCCTCTGTCTCATCAGGTCCGGACAAACGGACACAGCTTATGGTGGGAAATCGGGCGAAATCCTCAGATAAAGCTCAAATGGCGCAATTGTTGCCATCTTGTGTCCGCCACCCGGGTGCTTTCGTGGTACGGGCGGGCTGCCGCCGAACGGGCGTGCCACGCACTGCCCTTGGCCGTCGGCGACGGCGTCGGCAGCGGCGTCGACGACCGGGCCGGCCGTGAAAACCGGGCCGACTGCCGCGACGACGGCTGTGACAACGGCTGTGACAACGGCCACGGCCACTGCCACGAGGCCGGGAAAACGAAAATTCCCCGCAGGTGCTCTTACGAGCTCCCGCGGGGAATCACTCTGTGTCCGAGGGGGGACTTGAACCCCCACGCCCGATAAAGGGCACTAGCACCTCAAGCTAGCGCGTCTGCCATTCCGCCACCCGGACAGGGTGTGTGCTTCGGGGTCTTCCTGCTCGCCCCCTCGGCGACAGAGAGAACATTACCAGGGTTCTGGAGCGCTTCTCACCTGCGTTTCCTCGGTGCGGGCCGATGGGGACGGCAGGGCTGGCTGGGCTGGGAGGGATGGGTCGAGGGCCTGATCGAAAGCGGGGCGAAGCGGTGGTTCGGGTGAACCAAGCGGTCGGTTTGGGGGCGGACGGCGGTCGGTACCGGACGGGAACGGTCCGACCCGGGCAAGTTGTCGACGGAGCCGCGTCCCCGTGGACGGCTCTCCTAGCCTCTGTGAACCGAGGGCGCCATGAGCGGAACGCCTGATTCCCGGCGTCGCGGACGAAGGGCGGCTGGACGTGGAGCAGATCAACGGGGCGGCGAAGGCCGAGCCGAGACGCGGGGAGAACGGGCCCGTCGAGGGGGTGTGGCGGTTCCCGGTGCCGGCGGTGGAGGCGTCGGTGCCCCGGACCAGACACGCGGTGCGCGACCGGCTGCTGGCCCAGGGCATGGCGGGGGTGCGCTACCAGGAGCTGGTGGACGACCTGCTGCTGATCGTCTCGGAGCTGGTCGGCAACGCGGTCACGCACGCCGCGCGGCTCTCGCCGGAGGTCACCACCGAACTGTCGGTCCGGGAGGGCTGGGTGCGGGTCTCGGTCGAGGACGGCGACCCCTACCGGCCGAAGGCCCTGGAGAGCGACACCGGGCGGACCGGCGGGCGCGGGCTGCTGCTGGTGAAGAGCGTGACCCTACAGGCCGGCGGGGTCTGCGACGTGGAACGGACGGGGGAGGGCGGCAAGGTGGTCTGGGCCTCGCTGCCCATCCCCCGGGAGGAGACCGCGTAGCGGCCGGCTACCAGTCGCGGCCGGCGATTTCCCGGATGCCGGGCAGGGCCGCCTCGAAGACGGTCTCGAACCAGACCGAGAACGGGCGCTCGGCCCGCAGCTCGCGCAGCTCCTGCGCGGTCACGAAGGCGAAGTCGTCGACCTCGTCCGGGTCGGGCTCGACCGGGGCGGTGATCAGCCCGACGAACAGGTGGTTCCACTCCCGCTCGATCAGGCCGGAGGTCTCGTCCGGCAGGTCGTAGCGGACGGTGCCGGCCTCGCAGAGCAGCGCGGGTGCGGCGCCCAGCTCCTCCGCGGTGCGGCGGGCGGCGGCGACGAACGGCGGCTCGCCGGGGTACGGGTGGCCGCAGCAGGTGTTCGACCAGACGCCGGGGGAGTGGTACTTGCAGAGGGCCCGGCGCTGGAGCAGCATCCGGCCCTGGCGGTCGAAGAGGAACACCGAGAAGGCCCGGTGCAGCCGGCCGGGCTGCTGGTGGGCCCAGAGCTTCTCGGCGGTGCCGGTCGTGACGCCCTTGTCGTCGACCAGCTCCAGCAGGATCTCGGTGCCCGATCCCGCCCCGGCCGAGGCCCGGGGGCCGGCCGTCACCACGGTCTCCACGTCGGTCTCCACGTCGAGACCGGTGTCGATCTCGGAGGTGAAGTGCGTCGGGTCGGTCGGCGGACTCTGGGGCATGAGGCCTCTTTCGGGAGCAACGGGAGCACCGGTGCCGGCGTCATGCTCCAGTCTGCCGTATGGGTGGCGGTCCGGACGGGTCCCACGCACAACGAGGTCGATCATGACCGTTCCCGACCGCTTCCGAGCACGCGGACAGGGCAGCTCCCCGTCCGCGCAGCCCCCCGGCCGCGTTCGGGCCGGTCGCCCCGGTCGCCTACCATCACATACGACACGGTGCCCGCATCTGCGGCGGCACCGGCGCGCCCGCCCACCCGGCCGGCCCAGCAGGCCGCCCGGCAGCAGGCGCAGCAGCGCACTGCACGACGGATCAGGAGACCCCGCATGATCGGCCTCGTTCTGGCAGCCGGCGCCGGCCGCCGGCTGCGCCCGTACACCGACACGCTGCCCAAGGCGCTGGTGCCGGTCGCCGGGGAGCGGACCGTCCTGGACCTCACTCTCCGCAACTTCGCCGAGGTCGGCCTCCGGGAGGCGGCGATCGTCGTCGGCTACCGCAAGGAGGCGGTCTACGACCGCAAGACGGCGCTGGAGGAGAAGTACGGCGTCCGGCTCACCCTGGTCGAGAACGACAAGGCCGAGGAGTGGAACAACGCCTACTCCCTCTGGTGCGCCCGCGACCTCTTCGCCGAGGGCCTGCTGCTGGCCAACGGTGACACCGTCCACCCGGCCTCCGTCCAGCGGACCATGCTGGAGGGCAACCAGCGCCTCACCGAGGCGGGCGCCGCGCCGGGCATCCTGCTCGCCCTCGACACGGTGAAGAAGCTCGCCGACGAGGAGATGAAGGTCGTCGTCGACCCGGCCGCCGGCATGCGCCGCATCACCAAGCTGATGGACCCGGTCGAGGCCAGCGGCGAGTACATCGGCCTCACCGTGATCAACCCGTCCGCCGCCGCCGACCTCACCGACGCGCTGCGCGCCACCTACGAGCGCGACCCGCAGCTGTACTACGAGGACGGCTACCAGGAGATGGTGAACCGCGGTCTGCGGATCGACGTGCAGCCGATCGGTGAGGTGTCCTGGGTCGAGGTCGACAACCACGACGACCTGGCGAAGGCGCGGGAGATCGCGTGCCAGTACTGACGAGGCTGGTCCCGTCGCCGGTCTTCGTCGAGATCCGTCCGGGCGCGCTGGACACACTCGGCGGCATCCTCGCCGACCAGCGGCTCTCCGCCTCGGGCCGGATCGCGGTGGCGATCAGCAACGGCTCGGGGGCGGTGCTGCGGACGCGGCTGGAGCCGGCCCTGCCGGGCGCCGACTGGTACAACGTCGACGACGGCAGCCTGGACAGCGCGGTGCGGCTGGCGGACGAGATCCGCGGCGGGCACTACGACGCGATCGTCGGACTCGGCGGTGGCAAGATCATCGACGCCGCCAAGTACGCCGCCGCCCGGGTCGGCCTGCCGCTGGTCGCGGTCGCCACCAACCTCGCCCACGACGGCATCTGCTCGCCCGTCTCCACGCTCGACAACGACGCCGGCCGGGGTTCGTACGGGGTGCCCAGCCCGATCGGGATCGTGGTCGACCTCGACGTGATCCGGCAGGCCCCGCCGCGCTTCGTGGCGGCCGGGATCGGCGACGTCATCTCCAACATCTCGGCCTGCGCGGACTGGGAGCTGTCTCAGGCCGTGACCGGCGAACCGGTGGACGGACTGGCCGTCGCGATGGCCCGCTCGGCCGGTGAGAACCTGCTGCGCCATCCCGGAAACCTCCAGGACCGGGACCTCCTTACGGCCCTCGCGGAAGCCCTGGTACTGTCCGGCATCGCGATGAACATCGCGGGCAGCACCCGGCCCTCGTCGGGCGCCTGCCACGAGATCTCGCATGCCCTGGACGTGCTGTATCCCAAGCGGTCCGCCCAGCACGGCGAACAGGTCGGCCTCGGGGCCGCCTTCGCCAGCTTCCTGCGGGGCGAGCACGAGCTGACCGGTCTGATCGTGGAGCGCCTGGCGTACCACGGACTGCCGGTGACCGCCGCTCAGATCGGCTTCACCGAGGCGGAGTTCACCGAGGCGGTGCACTACGCTCCGAACACCCGTCCGGGCCGCTTCACCATTCTTGAGCACCTCGACCTCTCCCCATCCGCAATCAGGGACGCGTACGCCGACTATGTCCAAGCCGTCAACAGCTGACCGCCCGACCGGACCCTCCGCCGGCGGCCCCGACCGGCCCCCGGTGGACCTGACCCGCCGCCCCTCGATCGAGGAACTGCGCGCGGTGATCCACCCGGAGGGCATGCTCCAGCGCCGCAGCGCCGAGCACTGGGCCGGCCGCCTGTACATGCGGAAGATCTCACTGCGGATCACCCGTGTGCTCTCCACCAAGACGGCGATCACGCCCAACGGCCTGACCTACCTGATGATGTTCACCGGCGTCCTGGCCGGTGCCGCGCTGATCGTCCCGGGTATCACCGGCGCGATTTTCGGCGCCCTGCTCATCCAGGTCTACCTGCTGCTGGACTGCGTGGACGGCGAGGTGGCCCGCTGGCGCCGGCAGACCTCGCTCACCGGCGTCTACCTGGACCGGGTCGGCCACTACATGTCCGAGGCCGCCCTGCTCACCGGTCTCGGCCTGCGTGGCTGCGACCTCTTCCACCGGGCGGGCGGCGCGGCGCACTGGGAGTGGGCCTTCCTCGGCACGCTCGCCGCGCTCGGCGCCATCCTGATCAAGTCCGAGACCGACCTGGTGGACGTGGCCCGCGCCCGCAGCGGTCTGACGGCGGTCGAGGACAGCGCCTCGGTGCCGCGCTCGTCCGGGGTGGCCAAGGCCCGCCGGGCGGCCTCCTTCCTCAAGTTCCACCGGCTGGTGGGCGCCGTCGAGGCCTCGCTGTTCATCCTCGCGGCGGGTGTCGCCGACGCCGTCCACGGCGGGCTGTTCTTCACCAGGCTCGCGGTGGTCGTGCTGGCCGCCATCGCCATGCTGCAGACCGTGCTGCACCTGCTGAGCATCGTCCTCTCCAGCAGGCTGCGGTGACCGCGGTGAGCGGCCCGGCCGCGGACACCTTCCGGCTCGGCGCGGTGATCATTACCATGGGCAACCGCCCCGCCGAACTGAACGCCCTGATCGAGTCGGTCCGCGCCCAGGAGGGCCCGGAGGTCGAGCTGGCCGTGGTCGTCAACGGCGCCCCGATGCCGCCGCTCCCGGCGGGCGTGCGCGCCGTCGAACTGCCGGAGAACCTCGGCATCCCGGGCGGCCGCAACGTCGGCATCGAGCTGTTCGGCCGCGACGGCCGGGACGTGGACGCGGTCCTCTTCCTGGACGACGACGGCCGGCTGCCGGGCACCGACTCGGCCCGGTTGCTGCGCGAGGCCTTCACCGCCGATCCGGAGCTGGGCATCGTCAGCTTCCGGATCGCCGACCCCGACACCGGTGTCACCCAGCGCCGGCACGTGCCCCGGCTGCGCGTCGGAGACCCGCTGCGCTCGTCCCGGGTGACCACCTTCCTGGGCGGCGCCGCCGCCGTGCGCTGCACGGTGTTCGAGCAGGCCGGCCAGCTGCCCGCCGAGTTCTTCTACGCGCACGAGGAGACCGACCTCGCGTGGCGCGCGCTGGACGCCGGCTGGGCCGTCGACTACCGGGCCGACGTGGTGCTGCACCACCCGACCACGTCGCCCGCCCGGCACGCCTCGTACTTCCACAATGTGGCCCGCAACCGGGTTTGGCTCGCGAGGCGGAACCTTCCGGCCCTGTTGGTGCCTCTCTACCTGGGAACCTGGTTTCTGCTCACCCTGGCCCGACGCCCCTCCCCGGAGGCGCTGAAGGCCTGGTGGGGCGGGTTCCGGGCGGGCTGGCGCGAACCGTGCGGTGCGCGGCGGCCCATGCGATGGCGTACCGTTTGGCGACTGACCAGGCTGGGCCGGCCACCGGTCATCTGATCCGTCCGATGACCGTACCGCCGGTCGATCGGGCGGTCGTACTGCCGTACGGTCGGCCGATCGCTGCGGCCGGTGACCACACACCGGCCGGATTCCCCCCGTGATCCCAGTGGATCCCCCTCGGCGCACGGCCGGCGGACCCCCGCCGACCGGCCGCCCCGACCCGATCCCGCGCGAAGGACGAATGTGTCGACAGTGAGTGAACCCGTCAGCCTCTCAGCCCCGAGGGGGGCGGACGCGGGCCTGACCCCCAAGCAGCTTGCGGACAAGTACGGCTTGGCGGTGAGCGGCAGACGGCCCGGTCTGGTCGCCTACACCAAGCAGCTCTGGGCCCGGCGCCACTTCATCTGGGCCTTCGCCACCGCCCGCCTGGTGGCCCAGTACACCGACGCCAAGCTCGGCCAGCTCTGGCAGGTCGTGACGCCGCTGCTGAACTGCGCGGTGTTCTACCTGGTCTTCGGTGTGATCCTGAACAACAAGGACGGATTCCCGAAGTACGTCGCGTGGCTCTGCATCGGCGTGTTCGTCTTCCAGTTCACCCAGAGCGCGGTGCAGTCGGGCACCCGGGCGATCTCGGACAACCTGGGCCTGATCCGCGCGCTGCACTTCCCGCGCGCCTCGCTGCCGATCGCCTTCACCGTGATCCAGCTGCAGCAGCTGCTGATCTCGATGGTCGTGCTGGTCGTGGTCGTGCTGGTCACCGGCGTCAAGCCCAGTGTCACCTGGGTGCTGGTCCTGCCGGCGCTGCTCCTGCAGTCGATGTTCAACACCGGTGTCGCGCTGATCATGTCCCGGATCGGGGCCAAGACGAGTGACATCTCGCAGCTGATCCCGTTCGCGATGCGGGCGTGGATGTACCTGTCCGGCGTGATGTACAGCATCCAGGACAAGATCGACAGCTGGCCGCCGTTCTGGCAGACGCTGATGCAGATCAACCCGGCCTCGGTCTACATGGACCTCATCCGGCACGCCCTGGCACCGGAGATCTACAACAAGCACGTCTACGGCGCCAACGCCCAGGAACTGCCGGCCCACCTGTGGAAGTACGGCATCGGCTGGGGGCTCGGAATGCTGCTGATCGGATATGTCTTCTTCTGGAAGGCCGAGGAGGAGTACGGCCGTGGCTGACACCGACCTGAGCAAGAACCTCTCGATCAACGACGCGGACGTGGCCCGCGAGCCCACCGTGGTCGTCGACGACGTGCACATCGTCTACCGGGTGCACGGCGCGGGCTCCGGCAAGGGCAGCGCCACCTCCGCGATCAGCCGGATCATCAGCCGCAAGCGCGCCTCCGGCGTGCGCGAGGTGCACGCGGTGCGCGGGATCAGCTTCACCGCGTACAAGGGCGAGGCGATCGGTCTGATCGGCTCCAACGGCTCCGGCAAGTCGACCATGCTGGCGGCCATCGCCGGTCTGCTGCCGACCGAGAAGGGCGGCATCTACACCAACGGCCAGCCCTCCCTGCTGGGCGTCAACGCGGCCCTGATGAACGAGCTCACCGGCGAGCGCAACGTCGTGCTCGGCTGCCTGGCGATGGGGATGTCGCCGGCCGAGGTGCGGGCGCGCTACGACGACATCGTCGACTTCTCGGGCATCAACGAGAAGGGCGACTTCATCTCCCTGCCGATGCGCACCTACTCCTCCGGCATGGGCGCCCGTCTGCGGTTCTCCATCGCGGCGGCGAAGACCCACGACGTGCTGCTGATCGACGAGGCGCTGGCCACCGGCGACCAGGCGTTCCAGCAGCGCAGCAAGAACCGCATCACCGAACTGCGCAAGGCCGCCGGTACGGTCTTCCTGGTCAGCCACGACAACAGCTCGATCCGCGAGGTCTGCGAGCGGACGATCTGGATCGAGCACGGCGAGCTGATCATGGACGGGCCGACCGAGGAGGTCGTGGGCCGCTACGAGCGCGGCGAGCGCCCGTAACGCCCACCGGGCCCCGTACGGGAGGGCCGGTACCGGGAACCACCCCCGGCACCGGCCCTCCCGCCGTCTGCGCGCCTCCGGTACGCCCCCGGGCGGCCCTCGGCCGGCCGGGTGAGCGCCCCTGCGCCGGGCGGGGCGCCCTTCTCCCGCGCGGCGGGTGGTGTCAGGCTGTAGACGCGGGGGTTGTGTGCTGGACGTGACGCCATACTCGGACGCGTGTCCGAGTCGGACCGGTGATCCAGAGCGGTGTAGAACGGGGGAGTGACAGCAGTGTCGGCTTCGGCCCAGCCCAGTAGTGAACCAGCGGACCGTTCGACGGGGGTGACGCTGGACAAGGCGGCCGCGGAGAACTTCCCGGTCGCCCCGTTCTTCCTGCCCGCCGCCTGGCGCGACGACCTGATGGCCGTCTACGGCTTCGCCCGCCTGGTGGACGACGCCGGCGACGGCGACCTGGCCGACCCGGCCGGCGCGGCCCGGCTGCTCGGGGTGGCCGAACAGCCCCCCGCCGCCCCTTCGGCCCAGCCCGGCCCGGCCGAGACCGCCTTCCGGCTCGCCCTGCTCGACGGGCTGGAGCGGGACCTCGACCGGGTCTTCGAGGCCGCCCTGCACCCCGGGACCGCCGAGGCCCCCCGCCACCCCCTGCTGCGCGCCCTCGTCCCGCTGGTCGACCGGCACGGCCTGACCCCGGAGCCGTTCCGCCGCCTGATCGAGGCCAACCGGGTGGACCAGACCACCGCCCGCTACGCCACCTACCAGGACCTGATCGGCTACTGCACGCTCTCCGCCGACCCGGTGGGCCGCCTGGTGCTGGCCATCGCGGGCGTCTCCACCCCCGAGCGGATCCGGCTCTCCGACGAGATCTGCAGCGCCCTCCAGATCGTGGAGCACCTCCAGGACGTCGCCGAGGACCTCGCCCAGGGCCGGATCTACCTCCCGGAGGAGGACCTGACCCGGTTCGGCGTCACCGAGGAGGAGCTCGCCGCCCCCGCCGCGAACGGCGCGGTGCGCGAGCTGATCGCCTTCGAGGCGGACCGGGCACGCACCCTGCTCGACCACGGCGCGCCATTGGTAGGTACGGTTCGGGGGAGGCTTCGACTGCTCCTGGCGGGATTCACCGCAGGCGGCTACGCGGCCCTGGCGGCCATCGAGGCCGCCGGGTACGACGTACTCGCCCAGCAGGCGAAGCCTGACAAGCGCCGCCTCGCAGCGAAGGCGGCGGCCATCTTCGCGAAGGGAAGGTGAACGCCCGAGTGGCGGCATCACCACTGGCGTCGGCGCAGGTCATGGCGGCATACCGGTACTGCGAGGCAGTCACCGGGCTACAGGCGCGCAATTTCAGCTACGGCATCCGTCTGCTGCCGGAGCCCAAGCGGCTGGCCATGTCGGCCCTGTACGCCCTGGCCCGCCGGGTCGACGACATCGGCGACGGAGACCTGCCCGCCGACCGCAAGGCCGAGGCCCTGCTGCGCACCCGCGGGCTGCTGGGCGAGATCCGCGCCGGGGCGGTCGCCGAGGACGACACCGATCCGATCAAGGTCGCCCTGGCGGACGCCGCCCGGCGCTTCCCGATCCCGCTCGGCGGCTTCGACGAACTGATCGACGGCGTCGAGATGGACCTCAAGGGCGCCGAGTACCAGACCTACGAGGAGCTGAAGGTCTACTGCCGCTGCGTCGCGGGCGCGATCGGCCGGCTCTCGCTCGGCGTGTACGGCTGCGACGACCCGGAGCGCGGTGCCCGCTACGCGGACACCCTGGGCCTGGCGCTGCAGCTCACCAACATCCTGCGCGACCTGCGCGAGGACGCCCTGAACGGCCGCGTCTACCTGCCCGCCGAGGACCTGGCCAGGTTCGGCTGCGAGCAGGGCTTCGCGCTGCCCAGGCCGCCGATCGGCGCCGACTTCACCGGCCTGGTGGCCTTCGAGGCCGCCCGCGCCCAGGCCGCGTTCGAGGAGGGCCTGCGGCTGCTGCCGATGCTCGACCGCCGCAGCCGGGCCTGTACCGCCGCGATGGCCGGGATCTACCACCGGCTGCTCGGCCGGATCGCCGCCGACCCGGAGTCGGTCCTGCGCGGCCGGGTCTCGCTGCCGGGCTGGGAGAAGGCGTATGTGGCGCTTTCCGGGCTCGCCGGGGGGCGTTCTTGATTCTCGCCACAGTTCTGTCACGCTGTGTCAGCGGGGAATCACTTATGGGTAGAGCCGTGTTGACCACGACTGTGCTGGCCACAACGACCGCCACCGGGCGGTCCAGCGAATGCGAGGGGGAGGGCCGATGACCGGGCGAGCCGATGCCGCGCGCCCGGCCGCCGTCGTGGTCGGCGGCGGCCTGGCAGGGATCACCGCCGCACTGCGGCTGGCCGAGGCGGACCACCGGGTCACCCTGGTCGAGGGCCGCCCCCGGCTGGGCGGGCTGGCCTTCTCGTTCCAGCGCGGCGAGCTGACCGTCGACAACGGCCAGCACGTCTACCTGCGCTGCTGCACCGCCTACCGGGGCCTGATCGACCGGCTCGGGGCGAGCCGGCTGGTCCACCTCCAGGACCGGCTCGACGTCCCCGTCCTGGGCGTCTCCGGGCCCGACGGCGCCCCGGTGCGAACCCTGGGCCGACTGCGGCGGGCCGGGCTGCCCGTTCCGCTGCACCTGGCCGGCAGCCTCGCCCGGTACCCGCACCTGGGCCCGGCCGACCGGGCCCGGGTGGTCCGCGGCGCGCTCGCCCTGAAGGGCCTGGACCTCGCCGACCCGGCGCTGGACGGGCTCTCCTTCGGCGCGTGGCTGCGCCGCAACGGGCAGAACGAGCGCACCCTCGCCGCCCTGTGGGACCTGGTCGGCGTCGCCACGCTGAACGCCCGGGCCGACCAGGTGTCGCTGGCGCTGGCCGCGATGGTGTTCAAGACCGGGCTGCTCTCCGACCCGGGCGCCTCCGACATCGGCACGGCCGCCGTCCCGCTGGGCGCGATCCACCACGACGCGGCGCTCGCCGAGCTGGAGCGCGCCGGCGTGCGGGTGCTGCTGCGCGCCCGTGCCGCGGAGCTCAAGCCGGCCACGCCTCAGCACGCCGTCCGGCTGGAGAGTGGCGAGCTGCTCACCGCCGACACCGTCGTCCTGGCCGGCGCCCAGGACACCGCTGCCGCCCTGCTGCCGCCCGACGCCATCGACGGGCAGCGGCAGCTGGCCGACTTCGGCACCGCGCCGATCCTCAACGTCCACGTGGTCTACGACCGCACGGTGCTGCGCCGCCCGTTCTTCGCGGCGCTCGGCTCGCCGGTGCAGTGGGTGTTCGACCGCACCGCGCACTCCGGACTGGCCGGCACCGAGTCGGGCCGGGCGCACCCCGGAGCCCAGTACCTGGCGGTCTCCCAGTCCGCCGTCCAGGACGAGATCGATCTGCCGGTCGCCGAGCTGCGCCGCCGTTACCTGCCGGAGCTGGCCCGCCTGCTCCCGGCCGCCGGCGGCGCCGAGGTGCTGGACTTCTTCGTCACCCGTGAGCGCACCGCGACCTTCGACCCGGCCCCGGGCACCGCGGCGCTGCGCCCGCACGCCCGGACCAAGGTCCCCGGGCTGCTGCTGGCCGGTTCGTGGACGGCCACCGGCTGGCCCGCGACGATGGAGGGCGCGGTGCGCAGCGGCCACGCCGCGGCCGACGCGGCGCTCGCCGGCGGCGGCACCAGGATCCCGGTGGACCGCGGCGACGGGAGGTGGCCCAGGTGACCACGGGCCCCGCCACCGGCGACCCCGCGAGATCCGGCGGTCCCACCGCCGGCCTCACCGGCCTCATCGACATCGCAAGCGCCCGGCCGCCCTTCGCGGCCCGGCACCATCAGGGAGAGGGAACGCACGTGGAGTCAAGCACCGGCACTGCCGTCGGAGGCACGGCGCACGCCGAACCGGTCTCGGTGCCCGAGCTGCTCGCCCGTAGCCGTACGCTCTGCACCCCACCGCTGCGGGCCGCCGTCGCCCGTCTGGCCGCACCGATGGACACCGTCGCGGCCTACCACTTCGGCTGGATCGACCGGGACGGCACGCCGTCCGCGGGGGACGGCGGCAAGGCCGTCCGCCCCGCTCTGGCCCTGCTCTCCGCGCAGGCGACCGGCGCCCCGGCGGAGGTGGGGGTACCCGGCGGGGTCGCCGTTGAACTGGTGCACAACTTCTCGCTGCTCCATGATGATCTGATGGACGGTGACGAGACCAGACGCCACCGGGCCACCGCCTGGACGGTCTTCGGTCCGGCCCAGGCGATCCTGGCCGGTGACGCCCTGGCGACGCTCGGTACGGAGGTGCTGCTCGACGCCGCCGTCACCGGTGGAGCGAGCCCCACCGACGCCGCCCGCGCCGTCCGGCTGCTCACCACCGCGACCCGCGGGCTCATCGACGGCCAGGCGATGGACGTGGCCTTCGAACAGCGGGACAGCGTCACCGTCGCCGAATGCCTGGAGATGGAGGGCGGCAAGACCGCCGCGCTCCTCGCCGCCGCCTCGGCGATCGGCGCCGTCCTGGCCGGCGCCGACGACCGGGTCTCGGACGCCCTCCAGCGCTACGGCCACCACCTGGGGCTCGCCTTCCAGGCGGTGGACGACCTGCTCGGCATCTGGGGCGCCACCGAGGTCACCGGCAAGCCGCACTGGGGCGACCTGCGCCAGCGCAAGAAGTCGCTGCCGGTCGCCGCCGCGCTCGCCGAGGGCGGCGCCGCGTCGCGCCGGCTCGCCGAGGAGCTGGCCGACCCCACCGGGCGCGGCGAGGAGAGCGAGCCCCAGCTCGCCGCCCGCGCCGGCCTGATCGAGGAGGCCGGCGGCCGTGCCTGGACCCAGGAGGAGGCCCGCCGCCAGCACACGACCGCCCTCGCCGCCCTGGACGAGGTCCCCATGCCCGACACGGTGCGCGAGCACTTCGTCGCACTCGCCGAATTCGTGGTGGTACGAGAGAGGTGACGTTACGTTGACAGCAACCGCGGACGGCCGGCTCGACCCTGAGTACGATTCCGAGCCGGTCGCGGTGGGCGACCGCCCCCCGGCGCTCCTGAGCGCCGGGCGGTGGCAGCCCGAAGGGACCGACCCGCTCCGGCCGGCCGACCGTCCCGACGAACAGCACACCGGGCCGGCCTCCGCCGAGGAGACGCTGGCCCGCGCCACCACCCACCTGCTCTCGCTACAGAGCTCGGAGGGCTGGTGGAAGGGTGATCTGGAGACCAACGTCACCATGGACGCCGAGGACCTGCTGCTCCGGCAGTTCCTCGGAATCCGAACGGCTGAGCAGACCAAGGCCACCGCCGAGTGGATCCGCTCCCAGCAACGGGAGGACGGCACCTGGTCCACCTTCCACGGCGGACCGCCCGAACTCTCCACCACCGTCGAGGCGTATGTCGCCCTCAAGCTCGCCGGCGACGACCCCAACGCCCCGCACATGCTCGCCGCCGCCCGCTACGTGCGCTCCGCCGGCGGCATCGCGGCCGCCCGGGTGTTCACCCGGATCTGGCTCGCGCTCTTCGGCTGGTGGCCCTGGGCACGGCTGCCCGAGATGCCGCCCGAGATCATGTTCCTGCCCAAGTGGCTCCCGCTGAACATCTACGCCTTCGGCTGCTGGGCCCGGCAGACCATCGTGCCGCTGACCATCGTCTCGGCCCACCGCCCGGTCCGCCCGGCCCCCTTCCCGCTCACCGAACTGCACACCGACCCGGAGCACCCCTTCCCGGACCGGCCGCTCGCCCCCGCCACCACCTGGGACGGCGTCTTCGAGCGCCTCGACAAGGTGCTGCACGCCTACCACCGCCGGGCGCTGCGCCCGCTGCGCCGGCTCGCCATCTCCCAGGCCTGCCGGTGGATCGTCGAGCGGCAGGAGGCCGACGGCTGCTGGGGCGGCATCCAGCCGCCCGCCGTCTACTCCCTGATCGCCCTGCACCTGGAGGGCTACGAGCTGGAACACCCGGTGGTGCAGGCCGGCCTGTCGGCCTTCGACCGGTTCACCGTGCACACCGAGGACGGCCGGCGCTGGCTGGAGGCCTGCCAGTCCCCGGTCTGGGACACCTGCCTGGCCACCATCGCGCTGGTCGACGCCGGGGTGCCGGCCGACCACCCCGCACTGGTCTCCGCAGTGGACTGGATGCTCGCGGAGGAGATCACCCGGCGCGGCGACTGGTCCGTACAGCGGCCCTCGCTCGCGCCCGGCGGCTGGGCGTTCGAGTTCGAGAACGACACCTACCCCGACATCGACGACACCGCCGAGGTGGTGCTCGCACTGCGCCGGGTCGCCCACCCGAGCCCCGCCAAGGTGGCCGGAGCGGTGGACCGCGGCGTCGACTGGAACCTCGGCATGCAGTCCAAGAACGGCGCCTGGGGCGCGTTCGACGTCGACAACACCAGCACCCTGCCGAACAAGCTGCCGTTCTGCGACTTCGGCGAGGTGGTCGACCCGCCGTCCGCCGATGTCACCGCCCATGTGGTGGAGATGCTCGCCGAGGTCGGCAAGGGCCGGGACCCTCGCACCCGCCGGGGTGTGGAGTGGCTGCTGCGCAACCAGGAGGCCGACGGCTCCTGGTTCGGCCGCTGGGGCACCAACTACATCTACGGCACCGGTTCCGTCCTGCCCGCCCTGGTCGCGGCCGGCGTCCCGGACGAGCACCCGGCGATCCGCCGCGCCGTCCGCTGGCTGGAGGACCGGCAGAACACCGACGGCGGCTGGGGCGAGGACATGCGCTCCTACGAGGACCCGGCCCGCTGGGCCGGGCGCGGCGACTCCACCGCCTCGCAGACCGCCTGGGCGCTGATGGCGCTGCTCGCGGCCGGCGAGGGCCCGGACGGCCGGGCCAACCCGGCGGTCGAGCGCGGGGTGGACTGGCTGGTCCGCACCCAGCTGCCCGAGGGGACCTGGGACGAACCGCAGTTCACCGGCACCGGATTCCCCTGGGACTTCTCCATCAACTACCACCTCTACCGGCTGGTCTTCCCGGTCACCGCACTCGGCCGGTACCTCCACGGCAGCCCGGCCACCGGCCGGGAGAACACCGGCACCCCGACGATCGGGGCGGCCCGGTGAGCCGAGCCCCGCTGCTGGTGCTCTGCGCGCTCGGCCCCGAGGTGTGGGCCCTGCGGGGCGGGGACTGGCGCGGCGCGGCCGCCGGTCCGCCGGTCCTCGTCCGCACCGGGGTGGGCCGGCGGCGGGCCTCACTCGCCGTCAGAAGGCTGCTCAGCGCCGCCCCCGGCGGCTACGGCGCGGTCGTGGTGGCCGGCTTCGGGGCCGCCGTCGCGCCGGGAATAAGCCCCGGCGACGTCATCGTTGCGAACGGGGTGCGCGATGCCGAAGGGAACCTCTTCGCGGTCGACTCGGGCCCGGATCTCACCCGGGTCCTGAAGGCACGCGGTCTGACGGTCCACACCGGGGTGCACCACACCGCGGACCATGTGGTGCGCGGCATCGAACGGCGCGCCCTGCACCTGCAGGGCGCGCTCGCGGTCGACATGGAGGCCGCCGCGGTCACCGCGGCCCTCCAGGAGCTCCGCCCGACGCTGCCCGCGGCCGTCCTGCGGGTGGTCGTCGACACCCCCGAGCACGAACTGCTGCGTCCGGGCACTCTCCCGGCCGGACTGCGCGCCTGGCGGGCCCTGCGCGCGACCGTGCCCGCCCTGGTCGACTGGCACGAACAGAACCGGCCGCCGCGGGGGCGCCTACCGGGCCCGCCGTCCGGAATCCTCCACCACCCCACATCCTCGACGCTCCCTCAGGAGGCGAGCTAGCCATGGCCATGCCGTTGCGCCAAACCGTGCGGGTCGGCACCTACCTCATGCAGCAGAAGCTCAAGCGGCGGGACAAATTCCCGCTGATCGTCGAACTGGAACCGCTGTTCGCCTGCAACCTGGCCTGTGAGGGATGCGGCAAGATCCAGCACCCGGCGGGTGTGCTGAAGCAGCGGATGCCGGTCGCCCAGGCGGTCGGCGCGGTGCTGGAGTCGGGTGCCCCGATGGTCTCGATCGCGGGCGGCGAGCCGCTGATGCACCCGCAGATCGACGAGATCGTGCGGCAACTGGTCGAGCGCCGCAAGTACGTCTTCCTCTGCACCAACGCGCTGCTGCTGCGCAAGAAGCTGGACAAGTTCAAGCCCTCGCCGTACTTCACCTTCACCGTGCACATCGACGGCATGCGCGAGCGGCACGACGCCTCGGTGGCCAAGGAGGGCACCTTCGACGAGGCGGTGGAGGCGATCAAGGAGGCCCAGCGGCGGGGCTTCCGGGTCACCACCAACAGCACCTTCTTCAACACCGACACCCCGCAGACCATCATCGAGGTGCTGGACTACCTCAATGACGAGCTCAAGGTCGAGGAGATGATGATCTCCCCGGCGTTCGCCTATGAGAAGGCCCCCGACCAGGAGCACTTCCTCGGCGTCGAACAGACCAGGGAGCTGTTCCGCAAGACCTTCGCCGGCGGCAACCGGCGGCGCTGGCGGCTCAACCACAGCCCGCTGTTCCTGGACTTCCTGGAGGGCAAGGTCGACTTCTCCTGCACCGCCTGGGGCATCCCCAACTACTCGCTGTTCGGGTGGCAGCGCCCCTGCTACCTGATGTCCGACGGGTACGTCCCCACCTACCGCGAGCTGGTCGAGAAGACCGACTGGGAGAAGTACGGCCGCGGCAAGGACCCGCGCTGCGCCAACTGCATGGCGCACTGCGGCTACGAGCCGACCGCCGTCCTCGCCACCATGGGCTCGCTCAAGGAGTCGCTGCGCGCGATCACCGAGACCATCAGCGCCAACCGCGGCCACTGACCGGCCGTCTGTGACCTCACGGTCCGGCCCGGGCCACCCGCCCGGGCCGGACCGCCCCGTCAGGGGGCACCACCGCACCGCTCCGAGTCGTGAGGTGAACACATGTCACTGCTCTCCAGCGTCAAGTCCCCGGCCGACCTGCGGGAGATCCCGGCCGCCGACCTCCCGCTGCTCGCCGACGAGATCCGCGCGTTCCTGATCGACGCCGTCACCAGGACCGGCGGCCACCTCGGCCCGAACCTCGGTGTGGTGGAGCTGACCATCGCGCTGCACCGGGTCTTCGACTCCCCGCGCGACCGGATCGTCTGGGACACCGGCCACCAGAGCTACGTCCACAAGCTGCTCACCGGCCGCCAGGACTTCTCCCGGCTGCGGATGAAGGACGGCCTCTCCGGCTACCCCTCCCGCGCCGAGTCCGAGCACGACCTGGTCGAGAACTCGCACGCCTCCACCGCCCTCTCCTACGCCGACGGCCTCGCCAAGGCCGCCCGGCTCCTCGGCCAGCACGACCGGCAGACCGTCGCCGTGATCGGCGACGGCGCCCTCACCGGCGGCCTCGCCTGGGAGGCGCTCAACAACATCGCCGAGGCCCGGGACCGGCCGCTGGTGATCGTCGTCAACGACAACGAGCGCTCCTACGCCAGAACCGTCGGCGGCCTCGCCCACCACCTCGCCACGCTGCGCACCACCCAGGGGTACGAACGCTTCCTCGCCCTCGGCAAGGAGGCGCTGCAGCGCACCCCGCTGGTCGGCCAGCCGATCTTCGACGCGCTGCACGGCGCCAAGAAGGGGTTCAAGGACGCCTTCGCCCCGCAGGGCATGTTCGAGGACCTCGGGCTCAAGTACCTCGGGCCGATCGACGGCCACGACCTCGGCGCCGTCGAGCAGGCGCTGCGCCAGGCGCGCGGGTTCGGCGGCCCGGTCATCGTGCACTGCCTGACCGTCAAGGGCCGCGGCTACCGGCCCGCCGAGCAGGACGAGGCGGACCGCTTCCACGCCGTCAACCCGATCGACCCGTACACCTGCCTGCCCGTCTCGCCCAGCGGCGGGGTCTCCTGGACGTCCGTGTTCGGCGAGGAGATGCTCGCACTCGGGGCGGAGCGGCCGGACGTGGTCGCGATCACCGCCGCGATGCTCCAGCCGGTCGGGCTCGCCAAGTTCGCCCAGGCGTACCCCGAGCGGATCTTCGACGTCGGCATCGCCGAGCAGCACGCCGTCACCAGCGCGGCCGGCCTGGCCACCGGTGGGCTCCACCCGGTGGTGGCGGTGTACGCGACCTTCCTCAACCGGGCGTTCGACCAGGTGCTGATGGACGTCGCCCTGCACCGGCTGGGCGTCACCTTCGTACTCGACCGCTCCGGGGTGACCGGTCCGGACGGGGCCTCGCACAACGGCATGTGGGACATGTCGATCCTGCAGGTCGTCCCCGGTCTGCGGCTGGCCGCCCCGCGCGACGCCGATCAGCTCCGCGCCCAGTTGCGGGAGGCGGTGGAGGTGGTGGACGCGCCGACCGTGGTCCGCTTCCCCAAGGCGACCATCGGGCCCGTCGTCCCGGCCCTCGAGCGGATCGGCGGCGTGGACGTACTGCTGCGGACCGGGCCGGAGCCCGAGATCCTGCTGGTCGCCGTCGGCACCACCGCGGCCGCCTGCCTGGACGCGGCGCGGCTGCTGCTCGCCGAGGGGTTCACCGCGACCGTGGTCGACCCGCGCTGGGTCAAGCCGGTCGACGAGGCGCTGCCGCTCCTGGCCGCGGCGCACCGGCTGGTCGTCACCGTCGAGGACAACGGCCGGACCGGCGGCGTCGGCGCCGCGATCGCGCAGACGCTGCGCGACGCCGACCTGGACGTTCCACTGCGGGTGCTGGGCCTGCCGCAGCAGTTCCTCGAACACGGCGCCCGCGGCGACATCCTGGAGGAGACCGGCCTGACCGGGACCGGGGTCGCCGCCCAGACCGCGGTCTTCGCCAAGAACCTGCTACCGACCCGAGGAGCGGACCAGCACCATGCCGGCTGACCCCGACAGCACCGAAGCACGCTTCGACCTCGCCGCCCTGCTCGCCGAACGCGGGGCCGAGCGTTATGAGTTGCACAGCCGCTACCTCAATCCGCAGCTGCCCCGGATGCTGCGCACCATCGGCTTCGACAAGTACTACGAGCGCGCCGAGGGCCCGTACTTCTACGACGCCGAGGGCCACGAGTACCTCGACATGCTGGCCGGCTTCGGCATCTTCGCGCTGGGCCGCCACCACCCGGTGGTGCGGTCCGCCGTTCAGCAGGTGATGGACCTCGACCTGCCCGACCTGGTCCGCTTCGACTGCTCGCCGCTGCCCGGGCTGCTGGCCGAGCGGCTGCTCTCCTTCGCGCCCGGGCTGGACCGGGTGTTCTTCGGCAACAGCGGCACCGAGGCCGTCGAGACGGCGCTCAAGTTCGCCCGGTACGCGACCGGGCGCAAGCGGGTGCTCTACGCCGACCACGCCTTCCACGGGCTGACCGCCGGGTCACTCTCCGTCAACGGTGAGAACGGATTCCGCAAGGGCTTCGACCCGCTGCTGCCGGACACCGCCGTTCCGCTCGGCGATCTCGTCACCCTGGCCAAGGAGTTGAGGAAAGGCGATGTCGCGGCGCTGATCGTCGAGCCGGTCCAGGGCAAGGGCGTGCAGGCCCCCCCTCCCGGCTGGCTGCGCGCGGCCCAGGAACTGCTGCACGAGCACAAAGCGCTGCTGATCTGCGACGAGGTGCAGACCGGGATCGGCCGGACCGGTGAGTTCTTCGCCTACCAGCACGAGGAGGGGGTACTGCCGGACCTGGTCTGCGTCGCCAAGGCGCTCTCCGGCGGGTATGTGCCGGTCGGGGCGACGCTCGGCAAGAGCTGCATCTTCGAGAAGGTGTACTCCTCGATGGACCGGGTGCTGGTCCACTCGGCCAGCTTCGGCTCCAACGCCCAGGCGATGGCGGCCGGCCTGGCGACCCTGGAGGTGATGCGGGACGAGAAGGTGGTCGAGAACGCCCGCCGGGTCGGCGATCTGTTCCGGGAGCGGCTGACCGCGCTGACCGGGAAGTACGAGCTGCTGGCCGAGGTCCGGGGCCGGGGCCTGATGATCGGTATCGAGTTCGGCCGGCCGAAGTCGCTCAAGCTGCGCACCGGCTGGACGGCTCTCCAGGCCGCCCGCAAGGGCTTGTTCGCGCAGATGGTGGTCGTACCGCTGCTCCAGCGGCACCGGATTCTCACCCAGGTCTCCGGTGACCACCTGGAGGTGATCAAGCTGATCCCGCCGCTGATCATCACCGAGCGGGATGTGGACCGGTTCATCGACGCGTTCACCGATGTCATGGACGACGCGCACCGGGGCAGCGGCCTGATGTGGGACTTCGGCCGGACGCTGGTGAAGCAGGCGGTCGGCAACCGCTGAGCGCCGCGGTCGGCCCGGTCGGCGGCGGAGGGTACGGGCACGGGGTGGGAGGTCGGCGGGCCGACTTCCCACCCCGTGGGAGATACCGCGTCAGAGCTCTGTCCGGCGGCGCCGGATGACGACGACGAGATCGACGACGGCGAACAGGGTGAGCAGCCCGCAGGCCACCGCGAAACCGGTGAGGGTGCCCCGGCTGGGGGCGCCGTACGCGGGGGAGTTGGCCGCCCAGATCGCGAAGGCCGCGGTGGCGAGGGCGAACAGTGGTGTGAAGGTGAGTGAGAGCAGATAACGCAGCTTGAGGTCGCTGCGGGCGGTGGCGGGCTCGGTGCCGCTGCGCCACCGGCGCGGGGTGGTGGTGCGCATGTCCGTTCACCTCCCGGATCCGGGTGCGGCCGGTGTGGGCGGTCTACGATTCCAGCGTACGTCCGGGGCGAGCAGGGGAGCGGCGATGGCGGACGCGGAGGGCTATGCGGGGCTGCGGGTGGAACGGGCCGAGGAGCTGGCCCGTCGGCACGGCTGGGCCTCGGTCCGGGTGCTGCCGCCCGGGGCGATGATGACCATGGACCACCGGGAGGGCCGGCTCAACCTCGCGGTGCGCGACGGGGTGGTGGAGCGCAGCTGGGAGGGGTAGGGCCGGCCGGCCTCCGGGAGCCGGTGAGCCGCCGCTCGGCGGCGGCGACCAGGGGTTCGAGCAGGGGCAGCGAGAGCAGCACCAGCAGGCCGGCGGCCCAGCCGGCCAGGACGTCGGTGACCCAGTGGGTGCCGAGGTAGAGGGTGGTGAGCCCGACCGAGCAGGCGGTGGCGGCGGCGAGCACCGCGCCGGTGCGCCGCCAGCGGGCCGCCAGGTAGGCCAGGACGCCCCAGGTGACCACGGCGTTGGCGGTGTGCCCGGACGGGAATATGGTGCCGCCGGAGAACAGCTCGGGCGAGCCGACGTACTGGGCGTAGTGCGGGCCGAGGCGGCCGGTGGCGATCTTCACCGCGCCGACGGTGGCGTTGAGCAGCAGCAGGGCCACAGCCATCACCAGCAGGGGGCGCAGCCGCCGTAGCCGGTGGGCGCGCCAGCCGAGCCAGGCGAAGGCCGCGACGGCGGACGGACCGCGCTGCCCGGCCACCACCCAGATGTCCAGCAGTGGCTCCAGGCTGGGCCAGCGTTCGTACGGGCGCATCAGCCGTACCGACCAGTCGAGGTCGACCAGCGCGGTGTTGAGCAGCACGCCGGCCACCACCAGCAGATAGCCGAGGGCGGTGAGGGCCAGCGGTCCGGCCTGCCGCCGGGCCGTCGGCGGACCGGACGCCGCGGGGGTGGGGCGTGGGCGCTCGCGGCGGGAGGTCAGGTTCTCCGGCAGTTCACTCGGCGCTTGCACGGTGGTGACGGTACCCACCTGTCCGGCGGCAGTCCCCGGGGAGTGGAGATTTTCCGGGGAAATCGGGGACAAGGCTGAAATATAGCTGCTTGGAGGTGCTTTCCCGATATTCTTCCGTCGAATATCGATGTGGCCTTCGAATGGTTATTCCAAAGGGTGTGCAAAGCGAACGGAGTGGGAGGCCGGTCGGCCGGCTTCCCACTCCGTGGTAACCCTGCGTAGGTTCGGTGCTCAGTCGAGGGGGCCGCCGGCCACGTAGATCACCTGTCCGGAGACGAAGCCCGCACCCTCGCCGGCGAGGAACGAGATGGTGTGCGCCACGTCCTCCGGGACGCCGACCCGCTGGACCGGGATCTGGCCGGCGGCGGCGCGCTTGAAGTCCTCGAAGTCCATGCCGACCCGGGCGGCGGTGGCGGCCGTCATGTCGGTGGCGATGAAGCCGGGGGCGACGGCGTTGGCGGTGATGCCGAACTTGCCCAGCTCGATGGCCAGGGTCTTGGTGAAGCCCTGCAGACCCGCCTTGGCGGCGGAGTAGTTGGCCTGGCCGCGGTTGCCCTGGGCGGAGGACGAGGACAGGTTGACGATCCGGCCGAAGCCGGCGTCCACCATGTGCTTCTGCACCGCCCGGGTCATCAGGAAGGCGCCGCGCAGATGAACGTTCATCACCGTGTCCCAGTCGGACTCGGACATCTTGAAGAGCAGGTTGTCGCGCAGCACGCCCGCGTTGTTCACGAGGACGACCGGGGCGCCGAGTTCGGCGGCGATGCGGTCGACCGCGGCCTGTACCTGCCCGGCGTCCGAGACGTCGGCGCCGACGGCGAGGGCGAGGCCGCCCGCCGCGGTGATCCGGTCGACGGTGTCCTTGCAGGCCGCCTCGTCCAGGTCGAGGACGGCGACGGCGTACCCGTCGGAGGCCAGGCGCAGCGCGGTGGCGGCGCCCAGGCCGCGCGCGGCGCCGGTGACGACGGCGACCCTGGGGGCGGTGCTCTGCTCGGTCATGCTCGCTCTCGTCTCTCTTGGTGGACCGCTGAGGTGGCCACACCTTACCCGCGAGTAGGGTGCCCGGCCAGGGTGGAGAGCCGCAGGTGACCGAGGGTAAGGACCGACCGGTCGGCTTTCTCCTGCGAACGGGTTACGGTCGGGGCGACGCGGCGAGTAAATATGCCAATGTTGCCGAACCTGCGTCTACTATCCGCCCCCGCCTGCCAGCGAGGGCCCGCCGTTTGTATAGTGTCCGCCAGCAGCCACCGGCTGCACGGCTGGAGCGCCCTCCCTCACAGCGGGACGCCCACTCGCCGTTACTGCCCCACCCGGGTGTCCCACACACACCGGGTGTGACATCGGGACGGATACATGGTGCTGGGGGAGATCCCGACGACCCGCGTGTCCGCGCGACTGCAGCAGTCGCCCGGACACCTCATCCGCGTTGCACAGCAGGTACACACCCGTCTGTGGTCCGAACATGTCGGAGCCGATCTCACGGCCCCGCAGTTCGCCGTACTGCTGGTCCTCGCCCTGGAACCGGGCGCTGACCAGCGGACGGTCGGCGAGAGAGCCTCGCTGGACAAGGCCACGATGGCCGAGATGGTCGCTCGGCTGGTCCGTCGTGGACTGGTGCTGCGAAGGCGCGATCCGGCCGACGGCCGGCGCAAGCTGCTCGCTCTCTCGCAGAGCGGCGCCCAGGCGGTGCGCGAGGCCACCGGCGGAGTGGTCCGCGTGCAGCGCACGCTCTTCGAGCCGCTCACGGCCGAGGAGCAGCTGGAAATCGTCCGCGTGATGGCCAAGATAGCCAGGCTGGAGCCCGCTGCGGTCGCCGTCCTCACGGACGCGCGGCCGATGCTGGACGCCCAGCGGGCGATCGGCTATCTGATCAGGGTGAGCCAGCAGGTTCACACCAAACTCTGGTCGGAGCACGTCGGTTCGGACCTGACGGCGCCGCAGTACGCGGTGCTGGACGCGCTCGAACTGGAGCCGGGCGCCGATCAGCGGACGGTCGGCGAGCTGGCCTCGCTGGACAAGGCCACGATGGCCGAGATGGTCAGCCGTCTCGTCCGGCGCGGTCTGGTGCAGCGTCGGCGCGACCCCTCGGACGGGCGGCGCAACCTGCTGTCGCTCTCGCCGGCGGGGCAGGACCTGCTGCACCGCTCGGCCGCGGGCGTGGCGGAGGTTCAGCGGTTGTTGCTGGCCGCGCTGGAAGAGGAGGAACACGCACCCGCCCTGGCGTTGATCGCCAAGGCGGCCAGGCTCTAGGCGCCCTTCCTCGCGCGCTAGCCAAAACGATTCGCCACCGTGCCGGAGGCCCTCCTGTCGAGGGCCGAAGGAGCGTGGTCGGACCGGTCGGTAGGGCTGCGCGCCGAGCGGCGGGAAGGTTCCGGCCGACGTCGCGGGCCCTTCACACCGAAGGCCGCCCACCCCGAACGGGGTGGGCGGCCTTCGGTGTTGACGTTCGGTCGGGGGCGGTGCCGTCGAACACCGGTCCGGCGTCGACGGCGCCGAGGCGGCGTCAGTTCCAGTCGAAGCTCTGCGGGTCCGGGCCGATCCGCTCGCCGGTGGCGATGCCGGCGATCGCGGTCAGGTCGGCCGCGTCCAGCTCGAAGCCGGTGACGTCCAGGTTCTCCTTGATCCGGGCCGGGGTGACCGACTTCGGGATCGCGATGATGCCGCTCTGCAGGTGCCAGCGGAGCACCACCTGGGCGACGGTGCGGCCGTGCTTCTCGGCGATCTTCACCAGCACCGGGTCGGCCAGCAGCTCCTTGCCCTGGCCCAGCGGGCTCCAGGCCTCGGTGGCGATGCCGTGCTGGGCGTGGAAGGCGCGCAGTTCGCCCTGCGGGAAGTACGGGTGCAGCTCGACCTGGTTCAGCACCGGGGCCACCGAGGCCTCGTCGAGCAGGCGGGTGAGCTGCTCGGCGCCGAAGTTGGAGACGCCGATGGACTTCACCCGGCCGCCGGCGAGCAGCTGCTCCAGGCCCTTCCAGACGTTCAGGAAGCTGCCGTGCATCGGGCGCGGCCAGTGGATCAGGTAGAGGTCCACGTAGTCCAGGCCGAGCTTGGCCAGCGAGGCGTCGAACTCGCGCAGTACCGCGTCGCGGCCCTGCTCGCCGGACCAGTCGCGGGTGCCGGAGTTCCACAGCTTGGTGGTGATGTAGAGGTCCTCGCGGGCCACGCCGCCCGCGAGCGCCTCGGTGATCGCCTGGCCGGTGCCGGCCTCGTTCTCGTAGATCGCCGCCGTGTCGATCGAGCGGTAGCCCGCCTGGATGGCGTTGCGGACGGCCGCCGTCGCCTCCGCGTCGGGAACCTGCCACACGCCGAAGCCGAGCTGCGGGATCTGCGAGCCGTTGTTGAGGGTGATGCTGGGGATCTTGCTCACGGGAAGGGGTGCCCTCCTGGTTGACCATCGTTTCCAGTGAAGGCCAACCGGTGGCGCCGCGGGATTGTTCCCGTCCGGCGAAAGAATTTTCCGACGCGTTGTACCGGCGTACGCAGGGGTTCTCGGCGCCGGGTCCGTCGGGCGGCCGCCGGGAAAACCTGTTGCGCAGGTCACATCCGGATTGGCAGGCTCGCTGCCATGACGTCCTGACCAGCCCCTCGCCGTGACCGTGCCGGCCGCCTTCGCCGCTGTTCCCCCACCCCTCCCGGTCGCCGTTCCGGCGCCCGGACCGCCGCCGTTCCGGTGCGCCGTGAGGTCCGAGATCCGGGCCGCGCCACCGGCCGTCCGCGCCACCCGCCCGTACCACCCGCAACGGAGCGTCATGCCGCTCAAGACCTTGCCGCTGGCCGATCCCGGCAGCCCCGATCTCTCCTCACCGCTCGCCTTCCTGCGCTGGCTGCAGCGCAGCCAGCGGCGCGGGCAGGTGCTCTCCACCTGCTGGGCGCTGCTCGAGATGGGGTGCCAGGCGGCCCTGCCGATACCGCTCGGACTGGGCGTCCAGGCCGCCGTCGACGGCGACGGCGCCGGGATCTGGCGGGCTGGGGCCGCCGTCCTGGCCCTCGCCGCGGTCGCCTCGCTCGGCGCGGTGCTGCTGCACCGTCAGGCGGTGTGGAACTGGATCCACGCCGCCACCCATGTCCGTCAGCTGGTGGCCCGTCAGGCCTCCGGCCTCGGCGCCGGGTTGTCCCGCCGGATCGCCACGGGCGAGATCGTGGCCGTCGGCAGCGGGGACGTCGAGAAGATCGGCTGGTATGTCGAGCTGATCGCCCGGCTCCGCGCCGGGGTGGTCGTCTGGCTGGCGGTGGGCTGCGCCGTGCTGGTGGCCGAACCACTGCTCGGCCTCATCGTCCTGCTCGGTGTACCGGTTCTGGCCGCCGCGGTCTGGCCGCTGCTCGGCCCGTTCGAACGGCGTTACTCCGAACAGCGCGCGCTCGGCGGCAAGGCCACCGAGCTGGCCGCCGACACCGTCGCCGGGCTGCGGGTGCTGCGCGGCATCGGTGGTGAGGAGCTGTTCCTGGCCCGGTACCGGGTCGCCTCGCAGAAGGTCCGCGCCGCCGCCGTCCGCTCGGCCCGGGTCCGGTCCCTGATGCAGGCTCAGCAGGTCCTGCTGCCGGGCCTGTTCGTGGTCGGCGTCACCTGGTACGGCGCCCACCTGGCCGCCGACGGCCGGATCACCATCGGCACCCTGGTCGCCGTGTACGGCTCCACCGCCTTCCTGGCCGCGCCGCTGCGCATCCTGGGCGAGGCCGCGCACGCCTGGAGCGTCGCCAGGGTCTCGGCCGGCCGGGCCGTCCGGGTGCTCTCGCTCAGCCGCACCGACGGCACGGCCGGGGCCGCGCTGAGCCGGCCCGGACAGGCCGACCTGTACGACCCGGCGACCGGCCTGACCGCCCGCGCGGGCGAGCTGACCGCCGTGGTCTGCGGCGACCCGGACTTCGCCGGCGCACTCGCCGAGCGGCTCGGCGGACACGTCCCGCTCGCCGACGGCGAGCAGCCGCAGCCCTCCGTCCGGCTCGGTGGCACCGAGCTGGACACCGTCCCGCTGACCGAGGCCCGGGCGGCGGTGCTGGTCCACGACAAGGAGCCGGTGCTGCTCTCCGGCACTCTGGCCGGGCTGTTCGACATCCCCGCCTCGGGCCGGGTCGCGCCGGCCGACGCGCTCGCCGCCGCCCGTGCCGACGACGTCCTGGACGCCCTGGTGGACGGCTCGCCGGACTGCGCGGGGGACGCGATGCGGGCGCGGATCACCGAGCGCGGCCGCTCGCTCTCCGGCGGCCAGCGTCAGCGGCTGGCGCTCGCCCGCTCGCTGCTGGCCGACCCGCCGGTCCTCGTCCTGGACGAGCCCACCAGCGCGGTCGACGCCCACACGGAGTCGCGGATCGCCGCCGGGCTGCGCAGGCACCGGGAGGGCCGCACCACCGTGGTCTTCGCGACCAGTCCGCTGCTGCTCGACCAGGCCGACCGGGTGGTGCTGGTGCTGGACGGCCGGGCCGTCGCGGCCGGCCGCCATCGCGAGCTGATGCACACCGAGCCCGGCTACCGGGCCGTGGTCACCCGCGACGAGGAACCGGCCGCCGTCGGGGAGGGCGCATGACCGTCGTCCGCCCCCCGGCCCGTCCGGCTTGCCCCACCCACCTGGCCCGCCCTGCCCGCGGCGAACGTCCGGCCCACCGCGACCGCCCGGCCGGAGAACAGAGGAGCACCGTATGAAGCCCCCCGCCCATCAGGAGCAGGGGCCGGCCACCACGCTGCCGGTCGGCTCCCCGGCCGCCGTGCGCTCCTACCTGCGGCTGCTCGCCCGGCGTCACCGGGCCGGCTTCTCGTCCGTGGTGGCGCTGCACTCGGTGGCCACCGTGGCCGGGCTGGTCGGGCCCTGGGTCCTCGGCACCCTGGTCGAGTCACTGGCCACCGATACCGCCGAGACCGCCGTCGCGGCCGCCGTCGGCTGGTACCTGCTGGCGCTGGTGGTGCAGTCCGCCTTCACCTGGTGGTCCCGGATGCGCGGCAGCATCCTCGGCGAGCGCGTCCTGGCCGACCTGCGCGAGGACTTCCTGGTCCGCTCGGTCGCGCTGCCCACCGGCGTGCTGGAGCGGGCCGGTACCGGGGACCTCGTCTCCCGGGGCACCACCGACATCGACCGGCTGGACAAATCGGTCCGCGAGGCGGCGCCCGAGCTGGCCGTCGCCGTGGTCTCGCTGCTGCTGGTGCTGGGCGCGCTGGTGATCACCTCGCCGCTGCTCGCGCTCACCTCGCTGATCGGCCTGCCGCTGCTGCTCGCCAGCTCCCGCTGGTACTTCCGGCGGGCCCCGCAGTCCTACCGGAACGAGTCGGCCGGCTACGCCGCGGTGAACACCGTGCTGGCCGAGACGGTGGACGCCGGGCGGACGGTCGAGGCGCTGCGCCTCGGCGACCAGCGGGTCCGGCTGACCGACCGCAAGCTCGGCGAGTGGCTCGCCTGGGAGCGGTACACCCTCTGGCTGCGGTCGGTCTGGTTCCCGACCATCGACGCGGTCTACGCCCTGGCCGTGCTCGGGACCCTGGTCCTCGGCGGGCTGTTCACCCTGCGGGGCTGGATCACCGTCGGCCAGCTGACCACCGGCGTGCTGTACGCCCAGGCGCTCGTCGCCCCGGTCGACCTGATCCTGCGCTGGTACGACGAGCTGCAGATCGGGCAGGCCTCGCTGGCCCGGCTGGTCGGGGTGCGCGAGGTACCCGAGCACGAGAGCGACGAGGACGCCCTTCCGGACGGTCGGCAGGTCCGGGCGACGGACGTCCGGTTCGGCTACCGCGAGGGCGCCGACGTGCTGCACGGCATCAGCCTGGACGTCGCCCCGGGAAGCCGGGTGGCGCTGGTCGGGCCGTCCGGCGCGGGCAAGTCCACCCTGGGCCGGCTGCTGGCCGGGATCTACGCGCCCGGCCGGGGCAGTGTCACGCTCGGCGGGGCGGCGCTGGCGAGGATGCCGGCCGAGCGGGTCCGGGCACAGGTCGCGCTGGTCAACCAGGAGCACCACGTCTTCGTCGGCACCCTGCGGGACAACCTGCGGCTGGCCGTGCCGGAGGCCGACGACACCGAGCTGCGCGCCGCGCTGGACGCGGTGGAGGCCGGTGACTGGGTGGACGCGCTGCCGGAGGGCCTGGACACCGAGGTCGGTTCGGGCGCCACCGCGCTGACCCCGCCGCAGGCGCAGCAGCTGGCCCTGGCCCGGCTGGTGCTGGCCGATCCGCACACCCTGGTGCTGGACGAGGCCACCTCGCTGCTGGACCCGAGGGCCGCCCGGCACCTGGAGCGCTCGCTCTCCCGGGTGCTGGAGGGCCGGACGGTGATCGCCATCGCCCACCGGCTGCACACCGCGCACGACGCGGACGTGATCGCCGTGGTCGAGGGCGGGCGGATCAGTGAGTACGGCAGCCACCCGGAGCTGGTGGCGGCCGGTGGTCCGTACGCGGCGCTCTGGCGCTCCTGGCGCGACGAGCGATGACGCGAACGGTCATGATCGACTACAGCTGGTGAGCGAAGGTAAACCCGCACGGGGTGAGATTGCCCCGTGTGGGTTACTCCTGGGCGCGTAACCGGACAAATCGGGTTCGCGGCCAGCAGACTGCGCGGGTGACCAAGATTTCAGACGGCTCGTCCGGTTCCAAGCGCAGCGAAATCGCGGGAATCCCCACCCGGTACATCGGGATCGGCGTCATCGTCGTCCTGGCGGTGTGGTTCCTGTTCGCCAACCTCGACAAGGTGAAGATCCAGTTCTGGGTGCTCACCGTCACCGCGCCGCTCTGGATCGCCCTGCTGGCCACCCTGCTCGCCGGCGGCGCACTGGGCTGGCTGCTGAAGGGCCGGCGCGGCAAGTGACCACCGCCCCCGGGGCCTCCGGCTTCACGCCGCTGATCGAGCTGCGCGGCGTCAACAAGCACTTCGGGGACCTGCATGTCCTGCAGGACATCGAACTGACGGTCGGGCGCGGGGAGGTCGTGGTGGTGATCGGCCCGTCCGGCTCCGGCAAGTCCACACTCTGCCGGGCGATCAACCGGCTGGAGCCGATCGAGGCCGGCACCATCGTGATCGACGGGCAGGCGCTGCCCGAGGAGGGCAAGGGGCTGGCCCGGCTGCGCGCCGAGGTGGGGATGGTGTTCCAGTCCTTCAACCTGTTCGCGCACAAGACCGTGCTGCAGAACGTCTCGCTGGCCCAGATCAAGGTCCGGGGCCGCTCCCGGACGGAGGCCGACGCCAAGTCCCGGGCGCTGCTGGAGCGGGTCGGTCTGGCCTCGCAGGCGGACAAGTACCCGGCGCAGCTCTCCGGCGGCCAGCAGCAGCGGGTCGCCATCGCCCGGGCCCTCGCCATGGAGCCCAAGGCGCTGCTCTTCGACGAGCCCACCTCGGCCCTCGACCCCGAGATGATCAACGAGGTGCTGGACGTGATGCGCCGGCTCGCGAACGAGGGCATGACCATGGTGGTGGTCACCCACGAGATGGGATTCGCCCGCGCCTCCGCCAACCGGGTGGTCTTCATGGCCGACGGGCGGATCGTCGAGGACCGCGCCCCCGAGGCCTTCTTCAGCGCTCCCGAGAGCGCGCGCGCCCGGGACTTCCTGTCCAAGATCCTGAAGCACTGAGGCGGCGCCATGAGGGAGATGACCGCCGCACGGCTGCTCGCCGTCGCCGCGCTGGCCCTGCTGCTCACCGGCTGCGGCAAGCCGGGCACCCCGCCGCCCAAGGGCCCGCAGGCCGGTGCCCTGCCCAGCTACCAGGTGCGGAACGCCGCTGACATCACCGGCTCGCCCACCCTGGACGCCGCGCGCAGCCGCGGCCACCTGGTGGTCGGCGCCAAGGAGGACCAGCCCTACCTCGGCGAGAAGAACCCGGCCACCGGGGAGTACTCCGGCTTCGACATCGAGATCGCCAAGATGGTCGGTGCCTACCTCGGGTTCGCCCCGGACCGGATCGAGTTCAAGACCATCGCCTCGGCCAACCGCGAGACCGCGCTGCAGAACGGTCAGGTGGACTTCTACGTCGGCACCTACACCATCAACGACAACCGCAAGAAGCTGGTCGGCTTCGCCGGGCCGTACTTCATGGCCGGACAGTCGCTGCTGGTGCGCAAGAAGGACAACAGCATCCACGGTCCGGAGGACCTGAACGGCAAGAAGGTCTGCTCGGCGGCGGGATCCACCCCGTACCAGCGGATCCAGCAGCAGTACCCGAAGGCCAAGCTGATCGGCTACGACACCTACTCGGCCTGTGTGGACAACCTGATCACCGGCCAGGTGGACGCCGTCACCACGGACAACAGCATCCTGCTGGGCTACGCGGCCAAGGTGCCGGACGAGCTCAAGGTGGTCGGCCCGCTGTTCTCCCAGGAGCCGTACGGGATCGGGACCCCGAAGAACGACACCGTGCTGCGCGACGCGCTGAATGACGCCCTCGTCCAGCACGAGGAGAACGGCGACTGGAAACGGGCCTTCGAGGCCACCCTCGGCCTCTCCGGCGCGCCCGCGCCCACCCCGCCGCCGATCGACCGGTACTGAGAGGGCCCGCGCTGTGAAGACGCTGACCGACAACTGGTCGATCTACTGGAACGGCTTCCTCGGCACCCTTTCGCTGTTCGCGGTGAGCGCCGTGCTGTCGCTGGTGCTCGGCGTGCTGATCGCGAGCTTCCGGGTCTCGCCGGTGAAGCCGCTGCGGATCTTCGGCACCGGCTGGGTGACCCTGCTGCGCAACACGCCCCTGACGCTGCTGTTCTTCATCGTGGTGCTGGGCCTGCCGCGGTTCGACATCACCCTGCCGTTCTTCACCTTCGCGGTGCTCGCGCTCGGTTGCTACACCTCGGCGTTCGTCTGCGAGGCGATGCGCTCGGGCGTCAACACCGTGCCCTCCGGGCAGGGCGAGGCGGCGCGCAGCCTGGGGATGACCTTCGGCCAGACGATGGGGCTGGTGGTGCTGCCCCAGGCGTACCGGTCGGTGGTCGCGCCGATCGGCAGCGTCATGATCGCGCTGGCCAAGAACACCGCGATCGCCGGCTCGTTCAGCGTGACCGAGCTGCTCGGCACCTATCGGACCATCAACGAGCTGGGCTACAGCATCGTCTGGACCTTCGTCTGGATCGCTGTCGGCTATCTGATCATCACCCTGGCTATCAGCGCCGTCTTCAATCTGCTGGAACGACGAGTGGCGGTGTCGCGATGACCGTTCAATCCTCGGCGCTGTACGACATTCCGGGCCCACGGGCGATCGCCCGGCACCGGCTGTACGGCGTGATCGCGCTGCTGGTCATCCTGGCGCTGATCGGGTGGATCGTCTACATGCTGTTCCACACCCACCAGTTCACCTACCGGAAGTGGATGGCCTTCGAGTACCAGGGCGTCCAGGAGCTGCTGCTGCGCGGGCTCGGGAACACGCTGAAGGCCTTCGGCTGGACGGTGCTGTTCGCGCTGCCGTTCGGCGCGCTGTTCGCGGCCGGGCGGCTCTCCGACCACCGGGTGGTGCGCCGGCTCTCCACGCTGGTGGTCGAGTTCTTCCGGGCCATGCCGCTGCTGGTGATGATCTTCTTCATCTTCGTCGCGCTCAAGGTGCAGCCACTCTGGGCGCTGGTGGCCGGGCTGGTGCTCTACAACGGTTCGGTGCTCGCCGAGGTGTTCCGGGCCGGTGTGCTGGCGGTGCCCAAGGGGCAGCGGGAGGCGGCGTTCGCGCTCGGGATGCGCAAGACCCAGGTGATGACGTACGTGCTGGTGCCACAGGCCAACCGGGCGATGCTGCCGGCCATCATCAGCCAGCTGGTGGTCGCGCTCAAGGACACCTCGCTGGGGTTCCTGATCACCTACGAGGAGTTCCTGCACGCGGGCAAGCTGATCGCCACCAACCTGGACTACGATCTGCCCTTCATCCCGGTGGTGATGGTGATCGCGCCGGTCTACATCGGGATGTGTCTGCTGCTCTCCTGGCTGGCGCACCTGGTCGAGCGCCGCGGCCGACGCCGCCCCAGCATGCGCGGCGGCCCGCCGGTGGCCAGGGCGGAGGTGGCGATGGGGCTGCCGCCGTCGGTGCAGCAGTAGCCGGGGGCGGTGGGGGAGACGGTTCGCTCCTGGACCATAGGTGCGGATGGGGTTATGCCAATGACCTCCAAAGTCTGCTTATGATTACCCGCGCGGGGAGCAGCGGACGGGCGGTCGGAGGGCGGTGGAGCCGGTGTTCGACTCACGCCACATCAGGACCTTCCACGAGGTCGTCCGGGCCGGTTCCTACTCGGCGGCCGCCCGCGAACTCGGCTACACCCAGCCGGCCATCACCCAGCAGATGAAGGCCCTCGAACGCACCGTCGGCGTACCGCTGTTCACCCGGGCCGGGCGGGGGCTGCGGCTCACCGAGGCGGGCGAGGCGCTCTCCCGGCACGCCGAGGTGATCCTCGGCAGCCTCTCCGCCGCCCAGCAGCAGCTCGCCGCGCTCGCCCGGCTGCGCGCCGGGCGCGTCCGGGTCTGCGCCTTCCCCAGCGCCAACGCCACCCTGATACCCGAGGCGATGGCCAGGCTGCTCGCCGAGCACCCCGGGGTCCGGGTCGAACTGCTGGAGGCCGAGCCGCCGGACTCCGTCCAGCGGCTGCTGCGCGGCGAGTGCGACATCGCGCTGGCCTTCCGCTACCCGGGCGTGGCCGCCGAACTGCCGGACGGCCTGGACGAGATACCGCTGATGGAGGACCTGCTCACGGTCCTGCTGCCGGTCGGCCACCCGCTCGGCCGCCGGCACGCCGTCCGGCTGGCGGACCTCGACGGCGAGCGCTGGATCGCCGGCTGCCCGCGGTGCCGGGCCAACCTGCTGCACGTCTGCGCGGAGGAGGGCTTCGCCCCGGACATCGTCTTCTCCACCGACGACAACCTCGCCGTGCAGAGCCTGGTCGCCGCCGGGGTCGGCATCGCGCTGATGCCCGCGCTGGTGCTCTCCTTCATGTGCCACCGCAAGGTCACCGGCCGGGCCGTCGAACCGCACCTGCGCCGCCAGGTCAGCGCGTACGTGCTGCGCGACCACCGCCGGATCCCCGCCACCGCGCTGGTGCTGGACCAGTTGCGGTCGGCCGCCGCGGCCAGGGTCGGCTGCTGAACCCATAAGCCCGCGTTGGGTAACCCTGAAGAAACCCTCGTTGGACGTGATAGGTCGGCCGGGTCGAACCTGCTGGCATGACACCCTCAGCCACGGTCGGCAGTGACCGGCTCACCGAGCGTATGGCCGCCCTGATCGGCGAGATCCGCGCCGTCGTGGACCGCGGCCTGCCTCCGGAACTCACCGCCTACCTGGTCGGCGAACGACTCGCCCCGCACCTGCTCGCCGGCCCTGACGGCGCCGACGCGCTGCTCACCGCTGGCCAGCGCGAGGGCGACCCGGACCGCTACCGTCAGCACGTCCTGCACGCCGAGCCCGACGGCGGCTTCTCCGTCGTGGCCCTGGTCTGGCTGCCCGGCCAGGAAACCCCGATCCACGACCACGTCTCCTGGTGCGTGGCCGGCGTCCACCAGGGCCAGGAGAGCGAGACCCGGTACCGGCTGGTCTCCGACGGGCGCACCGCCCACCTCGTGGAGACCGAGCACGTGGTCGGCCCGGTCGGCAGCGTCGCCGCCTTCGCCCCGCCCGGTGACATCCATCTGGTCCGCAACGCCTGCGGTTCCACCGCCATCTCGATCCATGTGTACGGCGCCGACATATCCCGGCTCGGCACCAGCATCCGGCGGGTCTACCGGCTGCCCGCCGACGGGCGACGGTGAGCGCGCGGTGGCACTGACCGTCCGGGAGCGGCACACCCGCACCCGTCTGCTGCCCCCGCTCGGCGGGGACGCCCCCGGCCTGCTGCTCGCGGCGCTCGGGGTGGCCGCCGCGATCGCCGTCCACCAGGCCGTCCCCGCCGTGCCCAAGCTGACCGCCGCCGTCGTACTCGGGATCGCGGCGGCCCACCTGCCCGGGCTGCGGCCGGTGGTCCGGGGGGTGGCCAGGTCCGGACTGTCCACCGCCGGGCGGCGGCTGATGCGGATCGGCATCGTGCTGCTCGGCCTCAAGCTCGGCCTGGACGACGTGCTCGGCCTCGGCTGGGCCACCGTCGGCATGGTGCTCGCCGTGGTCTCCGTGACCTTCGCCGGCACCTGCTGGCTCGGGCGCCGGCTCGGCCTGCCCGGCGACCAGCCGCTGCTGGTCGCCACCGGGTACTCGATCTGCGGGGCGTCGGCGATCGGCGCGGTCAGCCAGGCCGCCGGCAGCGAGGAGGAGGACGTCGCCGCGTCGGTCGCCCTGGTCACCCTCTGCGGGACCCTCGCCATCGCCGTCCTTCCGCTGCTCCAGCACCCGCTCGGGCTCGGTGAGGCCGACTTCGGGCGGTGGGTCGGCGCCAGCGTGCACGACGTCGGCCAGGTGGTCGCCACCGCGCAGACCGGTGGGGCGGGTGCGCTGCGCGAGGCCGTACTGGTCAAGCTGATGCGGGTGGTGCTGCTGGCGCCGCTGGTCGCCGGAGTCGCCGTCGCGGTGCGGCGCGCGCACCGGGCCCGCGCTGCCGGGTCGGACGGGTCGGACGGGTCGGACGGGGGAGCGGCGGGCGGGCGGGCCGGGCGCCCGCCGATCGTGCCGCTGTTCGTGGCAGGCTTCCTCGGGATGATCGCGCTGCGCAGCACCGGTGTCCTGCCCGAGCGCGCGCTCACGCTGGCCGGCGACGCCCAGGAACTGCTGCTGGCCGCCGCCCTGTTCGGCCTCGGCAGTGCCGTGCACCTGCCCAGCCTGGTGCGTACCGGCGGGCGGATCGTTCTGCTGGGCCTCGCCTCGTGGGTGATGATCGCGGGGATCTCCTACGCGGGGGTGCTGGTCACGACGTGAGCGAGGGACGCGGGGGCTCCGCTATTGTCGGGCGGGTACTCGCTCGGCGAGAGAGCCCGAGCCCGGAACCGAGCTTCGAGGAACGCCGCATGTCCACCGCACTGCCCGAACGGGACGGTTACGACGCCGTCGTCACGCTCGACCGGCGGGAGGGCCCGTTCGGCGAGGTGGTACTGCGGCAGCGCGGTCGGCACTTCGAGATCATCGCCAACGGCTGCTTCCTGATGGACACCGCCGACGGGCGTTCGGAGCGGCTGCTGATCCAGGCGGCGCTGGACGAGCTCGACCGCACCGGTGCCGCGGTGGAGCGGCCGTCGGTGCTCATCGGCGGGCTCGGGGTGGGCTTCTCGCTGGCGTACGCGGCGGCCGAGCCGCGCTGGGGCCGGATCGCCATCGTCGAGCGGGAGGACGCGATCATCGACTGGCACCGCACCGGGCCGCTGGCGGCCTTCTCGGCCGGCGCGCTGGACGACGAGCGGGTCGCGGTGCTCCACACCGATCTGCTGGAGTACCTGGCCGCGGCGGACGGCGAGCGGTACCACGCGCTCTGCCTGGACATCGACAACGGCCCGGACTGGACGGTGACCGACTCCAACGCCGGGCTGTACGGCGCGGACGGGCTGGCCGTGCTCCGGCACCGGCTGCGGCCGGGCGGGGTGCTGGCGGTCTGGAGCGCGCAGCCCTCCCCGGCCTTCGAGGAGGCGCTGCGCGCGGCCGGCTTCGCGGACGTGGTCACGCACGAGATCCCGGTCGCCCGGGGCGTGCCGGACGTGGTGCACCTGGCCCGCCACGCCGGCTGAGCGGGCGGCGGGCAGGTGCGGCGACAGCCGGGTTACTTCAGGCCGTTGTCCACGGCGGCCATCAGCTCGCCGCCGGCGGTGTCACCGTCGAAGGACCAGACCATCGCGCCGGCCAGCCCCTGGGACTTGATCCAGGCGGTCTTGCGGGCGATCTCGGTCGGGTCGTCGTAGGTGTAGAACACCGTCCCGTTGTAGAGGTACGAGAAACCGGCCACCGGATCCCGGTAGAGGGTGTAACCGCCGCTCGTGGCCAGGTCCTTGAGCTTGTGGTAGTCCTCGAACCCGGCCTCGTAGCTGCCCGGCGCGGGGCCGGTCGCGCTCTGGAAGAGGCCGTTGGTGGTGCCGCGCGGCACGCCCGTCCAGCCGCGTCCGTAGAACGGGATGCCCAGGGTCAGCTTGCTCTTCGGGGCGCCGCCGTTGACGTAGGCGTTGATCGCGATCTCGGAGCTGAACTGGCGGTCCGGGGTACTCGGGTCGCCGGCCGCGAGCTTGATCGCGGACTGCTGGTTGGTGCTCATCTCCCAGCCGCCGTGGTAGTCGTAGCCCTGGATGGTGGCGAAGTCGAAGGCGCCGAACAGGCCCGGGACGTCGATGCCCGCGGTGATCTTCGCCGGGTCGGCCGGGAGGAAGGCGCTCAGCGTGTAGTGCTTGCCGGTGGTGGTGCCGAGCGCGTCCAGCTGACGGCGGAACTCCTGGGCCAGCAGGGTGTAGTTGGCCTTGTCGGCGGGCTTGTAGATGTTGCCGAGGTGCCCGTCGGAGTTCGGCCACTCCCAGTCGAGGTCGATGCCGTCGAAGATGTTGGCCGCGCTGCCCGCGCCGCCGCGGCCGTCGATGACCGGCAGGTTCCCCTTGATGTACATGTCGATGCAGGAGCTGACCAGCGCCTTGCGGGAGGCGTCGGTGGCCGCCGCGTCGGAGAACCACTTGCTGTACGACCAGCCGCCGATCGAGATCTGGATCTTGAGGTTGGGGTACTTGGCCTTGAGCTGCTTCAGCTGGTTGAAGTTGCCGGCCAGCGGCTGGTCCCAGGTGTCCGTGGTGCCCGCCACCGAGCTGCCGGCGTCCCAGCCCTTGCCGAAGTCGGCCCAGGCGTCACCGGCGCCGTCGCCCGCGTTGGGGTCGGAGTCGTTGCCGGCCGCCTTGTTGGTGATGAAGCACTGCTTGGTGGTCGGGTGGATGTTGGCGAAGGCGTAGTTGAGCGTGGTGAGGCGGCCGGCCGAGCCCGAGGTGTCCAGCTTCTTCACGCTGTAGCCGCGGGCGTAGATGGACCACTGGGTGAAGTAGCCGATCTTCAGCGCGCCCGGGTTGGTGCCGCCCGGCTTGGTCTTGCCGGTCACCGGGCCGGAGGCGGTGGAGACGTTTCCGGCCGCGTCGCGGGCCTTCACCGTGAAGGTGTACGAGGTGTCCGGGGCCAGGTTGCCGACGGTGGCGGCGGGGTCGGTGACGGTCGCGGCGAGCGCGGTGCCGTTGTAGACGTCGTAGGCGGTGACGGCGACGTTGTCGGTGCTGGGGGCCCACGCCAGGGAGATGCTGTTGGCGTCCGAGCCGGTGACGGTCGGGGTGCCGGGGGTGGTCGGCGCCTGCCTGTCCGGGTCGGTGGGCGGCTTGGTCGTGACGCTCAGCGGACCGGCGGCGGCCGAGCGGTTGCCCGCCGCGTCGAAGGCCTGCACGGTGAACTGGTAGGTGGTGCCGGCGGTCAGGCCCTTGACCGTGACGGCGGTGGTGCTGCCGTCGGTGGTCGCCACCTTGGCGCCGTTCTGGAACACGTCGTAACCGGTGACGGCGACGTTGTCGGTGCTCGCCGTCCAGGACAGATCGGCCGTGGTCTGGGTGGAACCGGTGGACTGGAGGCCGCCGGGAACGCTCGGCGCGGTCTGGTCCCCGCCCGTGCCGTCACACGGCTGGCCGTTCAGCTTGCAGTTCAGCAGCGGCGTGTAGGTGCCCGAGTAGGAGACGTTGAAGCCGAGGTTGTACGAGCCGCCGGGCGGCAGGCTGCCGGCCCAGCTGGGGTTCTTGACCGTGACGTGGGAGCCGGAGGTGGTGTAGGTGGCGTTCCACAGCGAGGCCAGCGTGTTGGCGGTCGGCAGGTCGAACTCCAGGGTCCAGCCGTTGACCGGCGCGCTGGAACCGTTGGCGATGGTGTAGCTGCCCTCGTAGCCGGCGCCCCAGTCGCTGCCCTTGGTGAACGTCGCCGTGGCGGAGCCCGCGGCGGTGGCGGGGCCCGCGGCGGCGGTGGTGGCGGGCAGTGAGACGGCGAGTAGTGGGACGAGCAAAGTCCCGGCCGCGAGCAGCGGCAGTTTGATCCGACGTCGTTGCATGAAGATGGCTCCTGTCCTGGGGCCTCCGGGCATGCCGGGTCGCCCCGTTACCTGTGGGGAGGTGTCAGGTGCGTGGAGCAGCGTGCGGGAGCTCCGGCCGTGGGGTGGCGCGGAACGGGAGACCTCGGGCCGTCGGGGTGCCACGGAGGGTCCTGTGCTTACCGAGGGTAAAGAGCCCTTCGTCAACTGGCAATAGGTCTGTACCAGTTGGCGGCCGTGTGCATGGCAGAGCCCTGCGGCGGGCCTTGGTTGACCTGGGGCTTTGTCAACAGCATTGGGCCGGTTGGCTGTTCGGTGTGGCTTCGGTGCGGAGGGAATGGGGGTGGGGGCTTCTGGCAACGGCGCGGTGGCCGTCCCGTCTGGGGACGGGACGGCCACCGGGGCGCGGTTGGGCCTGGCGTTCGGCCTCGGCCTCGGTTTCGGCCTGGGCCTCAGCCGAAGGGGCTGGTCTCCGGTGCGGCGGCCGGGGCGGTCTCGGCCGGGGCGGGGGAGGGGAGGTCCTGCGGGGCGAAGGGGTTGAAGTCCGGCGGCGGGATCATCACCGGCGTGCCCTTCGGCTTGCGCTCCGGGTCGTCCGGGGTGTCAGCGCCCTGGGCGGAGACGGTCGGCGGGGCCGAGGGCGGCGGCGGGACGGGCGCGGGCTGCCGCGGGATGGTGGTGCCGAACGGGTCGGCCGGCTGGTCGGCCGTCACCGTGCCGAACGGGTCGGCGGTGTGGACGGCGGCCGGGACGGTCTCGGCCGGGGCGGGGGACGGGAGGTCCTGCGGGGCGAAGGGGTTGAAGTCCGGCGGCGGGACCATGACGGGGGTGCCCTTGGGCGGCTCGTCCTGCGGTCGTTCGGCGGGCGCGGGGTCGGCGGTCGTGTCCCGCAGGTGCGCCGGCAGCGGGGCGGAGGCGTCGGGTGTGGTGCCGTCGGGTGTGGTGTCGTCCGGCGAGAGGGCGCCGGACGGGCTGTCGGGTGCGGCCTCGTCGGGGGCGTCGGGGGCGGCGGCGTAGGTGAACGGTGCGGGCTCGACGGCGGGTGGCGCGGCCTCGACGGGCACGGCGGGCGCGGTGGTGACGGCGGGGGCGGGCAGCGTGCCGGGCACGCCGTCCCAGCCGAACTGCACGCTCTTCAGCAGCTCGGCGAAGACCTCGGTGTACAGCTCCCAGTCCTGCGGCTGGGCGGTGGACAGCTGGACGCAGAGCACCGAGACGCCGTCCGGCAGCGGGACGAACGCCTCCACGACCGAGGTGACCACCCAGCGCCGCAGTCCGTCGGCGGCCAGCGGGCCGGGCACCGGGATGCTGCGGGCCTCGACCAGGACGGCGGCCGGGCCGGCGGGCAGCAGCACCGTCCAGACCTCGGCGTGCCGGCGGACGGTGGCCAGTTCGGTGGCGAGGCCGGTGATCGGCAGCGGGTGGCGGGCCAGCGAGACCACCAGAGTGGCGTCGGTCGCCCGGCCGTTCGCCTCCAGCGCGGACACGCCCGCGTAGACCGCGCCCGAGGAGGTGACCAGGTCCGCCAGGGTGGCGGCGATCACCGCGAAGTCCCGGCGCGGTGCCGGGCCGGTACCGCTGAACAGCTCCTCGGCGGTCTCGGCCAGATGTGCCGTCAGCTCCTCGGCTGCCGCGGCGGCGGCCGGATCCGTACCGTTCCCCGCTGCCGGGCCGGTCGGCACCGTCCGGGCGGAGACGCCCGCCGGGCCGCCCGGGGCGGTCAGCGGGTGGAAGCCGGGCGGGAGCACCAGCCGGACCTCGGCGCCCGCGCCGGTGGGCAGTTCGACCGCTTGCCGGGTCTGCTGCCCGGATGCCAGCGCGGCCAGCGCGGCGGCGAACGGCGGGCGCAGCTTCAGGTCGGCGATCTCGCCGGTCACCGGCAGCTCGAACAGCGCCGCCGAGGTGGTGCCCCGGTCGGCCACCGCGCCGCGGATCGCTCCGCCGCCGTAGCGGGCGAGCAGCCCGGCGGTGACCCGCTCGGCCACCGGGGTACCGCTGCCGGGACGGGCCGTGCCGGCGGTGAGTACGGTGCCGAGCCGGTCGACGGCCGCGTGCACCGGGCCGTTGGGCGCGAGCGGCAGGTTGAACAGCGCCTCGGCCTCGGGGTGTGTGCCCGCGCGCAGGGCGGTCAGCGAGGCCGCGGGGTGGCGCGAGGTGAGCTCGTCGAGGAGCGCGTCGGTGAGTGTGCCGAGGGTCGCGGAGACCTGCTCCGCCGCTGCGAAGGGGCTGGTCTCCGCACTGAACTGGCCGTGCTGGGTCAACTGGTGAGCCCCCGCTCTGCTGCGTGTACGTGTGGTGGTGCCGGCAGATCCGTGCACATTCCTATCAGAGGCCGCCGCCGGGGCAGAACCGGCCGCCGGGGGGCCGGGCGGCCGGGCCCGTCAGAGGGCGGCCGGAGGGACGGATCCGGAGGCCAGCGCGGCGACGGTGTCCGCGATCCCGGGGGCGGCGAACAGGGCGGCGAGGTCGCGCACCAGGCGCCCGGTCGGGCCGTCGGGGCGCTCCCCGGCGAAGAACCCGGCGAGTTCGGCGGCCAGCGCGGGCTCCCGGGCGGCGGTCAGCGTCAGGGCGGCCACGAACTCCTGCACCAGGTGGAGTTGGAGCTCCTCCAGCGGCACCGAGCGGTCGGCCAGCCACTCCAGTGAGGTGATCTCGGCGTTGGCGATCCAGGCGCGGACGGCCAGCCGCAGACCGGGGCTCGGCGACGGGACCGCCAGATGGGCCAGGATCTGGTCGTGCGCGGCCCGCCGGACCTCGTCGATCACCGCCGAGGTGCCCGGGCTGGCCGCCACCGAGCCGCCGCGCAACAGGGCCGCGAAGCCGGGGCCGTGGCTCTGGACGAAGTCCAGGTAGCGGCCCATCACCCGGTACAGCCGCTCCGACAGCGGGCCATCGGCCGGCTCCTCGAAACGGCCCGCCAGCTCGTGTCCGGCCCGGCGCAGCGACTCCTCGTACAGCGCCTGTTTGCCGGGGAAGTAGTGGTAGACCAGCGGCCGGGAGGCGCCGGCCGCCGCCGCGATGTCGTCGATCGACACCTCCTCCGGCGGGCGGCGGCTGAACAGCTCCAGCGCGACGGCGATCAGCTGCTCGCGCCGCTCGTCCACGCTGAGCCGCCGACGCGGCCGTTCGGCGCCTCGGTCGCCGCTCCGGCCGCGGCCGTGGACGTCACCGCTTCGGTCGGGGCGTGCGGACGTGGGCGACGCCGACGGCGTTCGGGAAGCCATGCGCGCCACCCTATCCGGCCCGTGCCGCGCGCCCTAGCCGGGCGCATCGGACCGTCCAACAGGGCGGTCCGATACGCCCGGACCGGGGGAGTGGCCCCGTCAGGGGGATCCGGCCCGCCCTCCGCTTCCGGCCCCCGGAGCACCGGCGCGGGCGGTCCTGGTGCCGCGTCAGCACTCCCACTTGTGGGAGCGCAGGTAGGTGCCGGCCCCGGAGAGGTTCAGCTTGGCGTCCTTCGCCAGACAGAACACCTTGGTGCCGCCCCAGTCGGTGGCCGTGTAGGCGGACACGGGCGCACCCGACTCGCCGTGGTTGTAGACGGACCGAACCCGGGTGCCGGCGGCCCAGCCGCACACGATCTGGCCGTTGGACCAGTCCGCGTCGTCGACCCGCCACTCGCACCTGGATCCGGTCCCGTTGTCGCCGGTCCAGGCGCAGAACAGTCCGGACGCGCAGTCCGGGTAGCCGGTGGCCGTCGCCTCGGCGGAGGCCGGGAACAGCCCGCTCAGCGTGGCCGCCACGGCCATCCCCGACACCACTCGCCCCACCCTGCTGATTCGCACCATCAGATCCCCTCGTCCCAGGTCGCTCGGGCATTGCCGTGGTCACGGCAGTGCGGACACGAACCTAGAACCCCCAACCGCCGGTCGGCAGGGCGCGACCAGGAGCGCGGAGGATCGTGCACGGGAGTGCGGCTCACCGGATCACGCCCCTGCTGGAGGAAGCGTCGCGCGGAACTCCAGGTAGCGGCGGTACGCCTCGATGCCGTCCGGGACGAACTCGTCGCGGGCCAGCCGGGCGTCCAGCTCCCGCGGGGTCAGCCAGGCGTGCCAGGCGACCTCCGACTCCTGCGGCGCGACCGGGCCGTTCCACCGGGCCTCGTACACGTCGCACCACCAGGAGAGGCCGTCCCGCCGGAACAGGAACTTGAACAGCGGGCGCGGCTCGATCCCGCTGACCCCCAGTTCCTCCTCGGCCTCCCGGACGGCCGCGCCCGGGTAGCTCTCGCCCGCGCCGACCACCCCGCCGACGAACATGTCGTACGCGCCGGGGGCGAACATCTTGGTGTCGGTGCGCCGGTGGACGAAGAGCCGTCCGGCCGGGTCGCGGACCAGGACGAAGACGCACCGGTGGGTCAGCCCCCGCCGGTACACCTCCCCGCGCGTGGCGGTACCGGTCACCCGGTCGTGCTCGTCGACGACGTCCAGCAGCTCTTCGGCAGGGTTGGTCATGACGGACAGGTTAGGGTTCTCCGGGCCCGGATCGAACGCGGGCACGAGTACGGAACGACGGGTTGAGGCGGCACGCGGTGGTGGAGATCCGGGGCGGGACGGCCGAGGGCTTCGAGCCGGTCAGGGCGGCCTTCGCGGGCGGCTTCCGTGAGCACGGCGAGCTCGGCGCGGCGTTCGCGCTGTACGTGCGCGGCCGCAAGGTGGTCGACCTGTGGGGCGGCGACGCCAGGCCCGAGGTCGGCGGGCGGCCCGCGCCGGCCGTGCCGTGGACGGCCGGCACCGCGCAGGTGCTGCGCTCGGTCACCAAGGGCCTGACCGCCACCACGGCGCTGCTGCTGGCCCAGCGTGGGCAGCTCGACCTGGACGCGCCGGTCGCCGAGTACTGGCCGGAGTTCAAGGCGGCCGGCAAGGAGCGGGTGCCGGTGCGCTGGCTGCTCTCGCACCAGGCCGGGGTGCCCGCGCTGGACGTGCCGCTGGGCCTGGCCGACGTGCTCGGCTGGGAGCGGGCGGCGGCCGCCGTCGCCGCCCAGGCGCCCGCCTGGGAGCCCGGCACCGCGCACGGCTACCACCCGTACACCTTCGGCTGGCTGGTCGGCGAGGTGGTGCGGCGGGCGAGCGGGCGGACCGTCGGCCGGTACTTCGCCGAGGAGATCGCCCGCCCGCTCGGCCTCGACCTGTGGATCGGACTGCCGGCCGACGCCGCGCACCGGGTCGGGCGGCTGGTGGACCTGCCCGCGCCGCAGGCCGCCAGGACCGGCCCGAGCGGGCTGCGGCTGCGCCCCAAGCAGGCGGTGCGGGACGCCTACCGGGACCCGGCCTCGCTGACCGCCCGGGCGTTCGCCTCGGTGCGGCCCGAGGTGGACCTCAACGACCCCGTGGTGCAGGCCGCCGAGATACCCGGCGCGGGCGGCATCGGCACCGCCCGCTCGCTGGCCCGGTTCTACGCCGCGCTGATCGGTGTCGCCGACCGGCAGGGGGGTGGCACGGCGCCGCCGCCGCTGCTCGGGCCGGAGCTGCTGGCCCGGGCGGCCGGTCCTGCGGTCAGCGGGCCGGACCGGGTGCTGATCGTGAACTCCGCCTTCGGCCTGGGCTTCTTCCGGCACGGCCCGACGTCCCCGATGGCCTCGCCGGCGAGTTTCGGCCACCCGGGCCGGGGCGGTTCGCTGGGCTTCGCCGACCCGGACCTGGGCATCGGCTTCGGGTACGTCACCAACGGCATGCAGCCCGGCGTCACGGGGGACATCCGTTCCCGGGGCCTGATCCGGGCGGTGCGGGCGTGCCTGGACGGGGGCGCCGCGGACCACCTGCGGTAGGGCCGGGCGGCGCCACGTGCGTGTGCTTCGCGCGTCGGCCTGTGCGGTGGACCGGGCCGGTCAGGCCTGGCCGGTCTCGAAGCGGCCGATCCGGTCGCCGACGACGGTGAACCGCCAGACGGTGCGCATCTCGCCCCAGGTCTCGTTGCTGTAGTTGGCGATCAGCGACCGCCCGCTGTCCGATTCCGACTGGACGTCCATGTGGCCGCGGCTGGAGAAGATCTCACGGTCGATCCAGTCCCGCAGGTCGCGGTCGGAGCCGTCGTCGGACATCGTCGCGTCCGCGGTGAGCAGGTTCAGGAAGGCGTCCTGGTCGCCCGCGTTGATCGCGGTGACGGCGGCGCGGACGGTCGGGTCGGAGAGTTTGGCGGTGGCGATGGTCATGCGGGTCTCCCAGGAGTGAAGGGTCGGGACTCCTGTTTATGGCGTCACCCGGTCGTGTTCGGGCATGTCGGCGGCGCGTCGGAGATTTCGGACATCCATGTGCTTGGATCCCGATATCGGTGAGGTGCTCAGCGAGGGAGACGCGGCCGGGAGCTCGTACGGGTGCCGGGCCGCGGGCCACGGGGAGTGGTTGCGGGGTGGGAGGCCGGACCGGAACCCGGCGTCCTCGCCGACGTAGGTGGTCCTGGCCGGGACGGCGAGGACGGCCCGGTGCTCCTCGAAC